>CAXGOD010000066.1:0-8751 GCA_964011245.1 uncultured Bacteriovoracaceae bacterium
TAGAGCTGAGGCTGAGTATGTAGCAACTAATATTCAACGAATGACTCAAAGTGAGGGTGTTGATCCTCATGATATAGCAGTTTTTTATAGAACTAATGCTCAATCAAGAATTCTTGAGGATGCACTAAGGCTTCGTAAAATACCTTATAGAGTTGTCGCAGGTATTAAGTTCTATGAACGTAAAGAAGTTAAGGATTTATTGGCTTATGTAAGACTTGTTGTTAACGATAAGGATTCCTTGGCGTTAAGTAGAATTATTAACGTTCCAGTTCGAGGAATTGGACCAAGAACTCTTAGAAAAATTGAAGATGAAGCTATTAAATTTGAGATTTCCCTTTGGGAGATGTTAGAGCGTATCGTGTCTGACTTAGAAGAATATAAATACTTGAGACTTAGTTCAAAAGTAAAAAGCAGTCTGCAGAGTTTTGTCGGCTTGCTACAAGAAGTAAAACTACTTGATAAGAACGGAGAGTTACCCTCTCATTGTTATGAAAAGCTTTTGATGGAGTCTGGGTATTACGAAGTTCTTGTTGCAGAAAAAAGTTATGAGTCCCAGGCAAGAATTGAAAATTTAGAGGAACTACTATCTGCCATTAAGCAGTTTGAACAAAATAATGAAAATCCAACATTACTTTCATTTCTAGAGACCGTCACTCTTGATCAACAAGGGACAGAAGAAGACCCTGAACATGAAGTATCCATGATGACTATTCATGGTGCCAAGGGACTAGAGTATTTATATGTATTTGTTGTTGGTGCAGAAGAAACCGTCTTTCCATCATACCAGAGTATGGAGAATGGAGAAGATGCCATTGAAGAAGAAAGAAGGCTTTTTTATGTTGCCATGACTAGGGCGATGAAAAAACTTTATATTTTGTTTGCTCAAGGAAGAATGCTTTGGGGAAATTTAAAGTTCAATGGGCCTAGTCGATTTATAGATGAAATCCCTGAAGATTATTATGAGTGGAGTTCATATAAAAAAGGTGATGTCCCAAGGGTTGGAAAAAATAAGTCAGGTAGGCAGGCTGATGAATTCTCCCAACTTCCTGAATATAATAACTCTGAACCAGTTGAGATCGTTAGTCGTGCCAAAGAATTTAATAATTCTCAATACCCGACAGGTTCTAGAATTAAACATAAGTTATATGGGATCGGTTCTGTTTTAGAATCAGAAGGTTCTGGCCCTGATGAAAAAATTGTTATTATGTTCAATGATGGTACGAGAAAAAAGTTTATGGTGAAATTTGCACCAATTGAGCGTGTATAAATGTCTAAAGGTGTTAAGTTTTTCTTTGTTTTCCTTGTGGTTTTTTTTAGCGTAATTATTTCATTAACTATTGCAGTAAATGAAAAGATCAGGCCTGAAGAAGTTTCAAGATTCGTTAAGTCTACATTCAAATCAATTGCACCCTCTGCTCAAGTAACAGTCGGTAAAGTAGATTATTCAATGGGGACAATGGTTAGGGTTTATATAAATCAAGTTGAAGTTCTTGATAAGAAAACCTCTTTATTGGCTGTAAAAAAGATAGTCTGTAAAATACCTCTTCTTTCCACTGTATTTGGAAATGGAACGATTAAAATAAATGTAGAAAAACCAGAAATTAATAAAAAGTTTCAAAAATACTTAACATTAAACTCCAAATCATATGTAACGGTAGAAGTTCCTTCTTTTATTGATAAAAATAAACTTGATCTGAATATAGAAAACTTCGTAATTAAAAATCAAAATAAAGAGATCTTATTTGATAGAGTTTTGGTTAAGAACTTAAGTCTTAGCAAAAGTATGGCCTATGAATTAGTTGGAAATATTAAGTTACACTTAGGTGAAACAGATGTTGAAGGTAGGGCTCAAGTCATTGGAGAGGTAAATTTAAATAATCTCACAGACTCCAAGGATATAAATTCAAATGTAATGATTGATATTAAAGACCTTAAGACTCAAGAGGGGAGATCGCTACCAAGAGGAAGAGGTAAGTTTGATATCAACTGGAGCACCAAGACAAAAAAAATGTCAGGTAAAGGTAAGTTTTCAATTGATACTGTCCTTGACTCTGACTTTGAGTTTCTTACAGATTTTCGTCTCTTAGATATATCAACCTTACAAGCATCAGTGGTAAATGAAGAGCTTCCGAAGGTATTTAAGGGGAAGTTTTTTAACGGTTTGGATTATCAAAAATCAGTTACATTGATCAAAGGAAGTATTAACTACGATTTTATTAACGAGAGCATTAACCCTTTCTTAGATATCAATCTTAAAAAACCTATTAAGTATACTCATAATGATATTCCAATCGAGTTTACATTAGATGCAAAGTTAAAGGCTAAAACAGTTGAAGCCAAAATAATTAAAAATGTCTTAGGTGGTGTCGTTACTTCAAATCTTAAGGTTGAGTTGAGAAATGGGCCATTTGATTTAATTAAGTCGAATATTGCAAAGACAACCGGGAACATTTTGATAACAGGGGTTGAGCTAGACAGGTCATTTTTTTCAAACTTATCCCTAGAAAAAAAGAAGCAAGAGTCGAAGATTCAAGAGATAGACTTTAGAAAAGTAGTACCAATAAAGAATCCAGAGATATATCTAAAGATTGATGGAAAGAATAACTTTATAGGTAAGTCCAAGATAGACATGCAAGGCTCAGTAACTTTCTCAGGGGATACACTAAGCCTTAAAAATATAAGAGCAAAGACTCAAACAGGCTCTATAAATCTTAATATAACAAAAACCAAGTCTAAGACAGAATTCAAAATCAAATCTAAGAATATTGAGCTAAAAGATTTCATTCCTGTTTTACCGGCTTTAACACCAAATCTTACAGGACAACTTTCCTTCACAGCTAATGGATTTCATTCTAAAGACAAACATAAATATAATATAAAGATGGATTTAAAAGACTTCATTATAGACTTTGTGGACTTATCTAACCCAGTAAATCAGTTTTTATTAGATGTAGGTGAGGATAAAGTATTTGATGATGGAGAAAGGTTAAATTCTTTTAGTCTGGTTAAAGCTAACTTTGTGATGCATGACCAAGGTCTAATCATTAAAAAAGCTAAAATTAGCTCAAAGAAAGCAACTATAAGTATTAAAAAAGGTCTGATCAAACGAAAAGATAATTCAGTTATTACAGGAAGCATTAGAACGAAACGACAAATCCCATTTAAGTTTATAGGGCACGATCATACTTTAAATCCAGATATTGAATATAGTAAGAAGAGAATAAAAAATAAGGTTAAATAATGAACAAAGAATATGCACCAATTCGGTTTAATGACGGAGTTTTATCTCTTTTAGACCAAAGAGTTTTACCTCTTGAGGAAAACTTCATCGATTACAACTCTTTAGAAGGTGGATATGACTCTATAAAGAAAATGGTTGTTAGAGGAGCTCCTTGTATTGGTTTTACAGGCATATACTCAGTCGCTTTATGGCTAAAGAATAACGAATATAATGAGGCTGAGTTTGTTAAGTCCACCAACTTTTTAAAAACGTCGAGACCCACAGCAGTCAATCTTGTTTTTGAAGTTGATAGAGCTATTAAAATTGCTAAGGACGCGGTCAATGCTGGGTCATCTCCTTATGAAGCCGTTGTTAAGTTTGGTGATGAACAAGTAAAGCTTTCGGAGGCAAATAACAAGGCAATGGCAGAAGCAGCATATGAAGAGTTAAAATCAATATATGGTGATAAAAAACTCAATGTACTAACTCACTGTAATACAGGTTTTTTGGCCTGTGGAAGTATTGGAACAGCTTTAGGTGTCATCCAACACCTTGGCGAATTAGATAGAGTTGAAAATGTTTGGGTTGATGAAACAAGACCTTATTTACAAGGTTCTAGGCTTACAGCATATGAGCTTGGGAAATTAAATATACCCCACAATATTGTCGTAGAGGGAGCAGCAACATACTTAATGTCTAAAGGTATGGTAGATGCGATCTTTGTTGGTGCAGATAGAATTGTTGCCAATGGAGACACTGCTAACAAGATCGGGACGGCCAATTTATCAATCATTGCAAAATATTTTAATATACCCTTTTACGTAGTTGCTCCAATGAGCTCATTTGATATGAATACTGAAAATGGATCGGGAATAGAAATTGAACTTAGACCAGAAGAGGAAATTTTAAAATATAAAGATAATCAAATCGCCCCAGTCGACTCTAAAGCATTAAACCCTAGCTTTGATGTGGCTTTAGGTGAAAATATAACAGGGATTATTTGTGAGAAGGGCCTTATTAAGCCAAACTACGTTACAAACATAGAAAAGGTTTTTGATGATGAAAAATCTTAGAGCTTCAATTGATATTGGTTCGAATAGTATATTATTATTAGCAGGAGACTTCTCAAACTCCAGTTACAAAGAAATTCTAAATGAATCTAATGTAACTGGTTTAGGAAGAGAGCTAGACAAGAATAAAGCATTTCTAGACATAGCAATGGATGAGTCTTTTGAGGTATTAAAACAATATTCTAAACAAGTAACGGAAATAGGACTTGATCCTTCAGAAGTTATTGTGACTGCGACTGAGGCAGCACGTGTTGCTCAGAATGCGCCAGCATTTATAGAGCGAGTTCAAAAAGAGACAGGTCTAAATATTCAAATTATATCAGGAGAGGGAGAAGCTTATTTCTCTACAAAGGGAATATTTTTTAATACAGAGTTCTCTGAAGATAGAATTTGTATTATGGATATAGGCGGAGCCTCTACAGAGATTATTGAAGTAACTCCAAGTCCAACAAAAATACTTACTGACTTCAGCATGCCTTTTGGTGCTGTAAGGTGCACTAATTGGAGTGAAGAAAGTTGTGCAGATGAAAAATTGGAATCAATTAAAGCTGACTACAATGAGAAACTTGCTTCAATTAAAACGACAAAACTCTATTGTGTAGCTGGAACAATGACCTCTGTTGCTAATATGTTTCTTGGACACACTGAGTTTCAAGAAAAGAAGATCCATGGTCTTAAGATTTCTACAAAAGAGATATTTTCTTTGGTGGAAAAGTATAAAAATTATTCCACGGAGAAATACCTAGAGCAATTTCCATTCCTTGGTAAAAGGGCCAAAACAATTGAGGGAGGGCTTAAAGTTGCGACAACTGTATTTAATTGGTTAAATATACAAGAGGTTGAAATTTCAACTTATGGGCTTAGGTACGGAACTTTAGAACAAGGATTTATTCCAGATGAGTATATTACTAAACGGTAGTGAAGATATTGAAAAATTTGAAGAGGGAGATATTCTTTTTAAGGAGGGAGATCTACCAGAAGTTTTTTTCTTAATAGTTTCAGGGAAGGTGACTTGTCTTAAAAAGAGTAATGATCGTCTTGTGCCTGTCTTTACTGCATCTGAGCAAGAAATTGTTGGTGAAGACTGTGTTCTGGCCGATAGTAATAAATACTTCTACTCTGCTGTTGCAATGGAGGAGTGTAGTGTTATTAGAATAGAAAAAAGCGAAGTTTTTAAGTTTTTAAGTACTCAGAAAGAATGGGTTAGTAATATTCTAAAGAATATTTCAGGTAAAATTCAACATACCACTGATCTAATAGCAGAACATCGTATTATTGAAGATAAGTTGCTAGGGGATGTGGACTTCACTGAAGCTATGGAAGCCCAACTTCGAAAAAAATTATAAACTAATTAAACTTCTTCTACTTAACTGAATCGCAATTTGAAGAATCTTCTCTTGTGCTTTTTGGCACTCGTTTCTTTTATGACTTAAGTTCTTACTCATAATTCCAAATGCTTGCTCAGCATCTTCTCTTTCCATTAGTTGTAAGGCCTTTCTTTGAACGTTGGTAGGGCTTACAAATAGAGCTAATCCAATGATTGTAGGATTAATATTTTGTAAAATACGTCTAACGATATGGTCTTCTAATTGAAATAGGTCTCTGAAAGACAAACTCTTCTCAGAAAGCTCTCTGGCCATAACGGCGTTTCTCATTTTTATATTATTAAGTAATTTTGTTCTTTCAGCGTCACTCATAAACTGGAGAAGCTCAACAATCTGCTGTTTACCATTAATAAAAATTCCATTTTGTTTGGAATTACCTTCCATTTTGGGCTCCTTTAAGCTTCAAATTTCATCTTTTCGGCTTCAAATTTCTGTCTGGCGGTATCCAGAAAGTTTTCATGATCAGTTTGTTGCTTTTCTACTTCTTTATCTTGTGAAATCTCTAATTCTACGATTTTTTGTTTATGATTAGTCTTCGTCTCTTCAACCATTTTCTGGTAACGAAGCTCTTCATTCTTTAATAATTCTTTATTTTTGTTTCTAATCTTTGTTAATTGCGCTTGTAGTTTATTTTGTTCATCAACAACAGTTCTTTCATAATCCTTACGAACGGTAACAATAGTGTCCTTGTTTTTATTTCTAGTTTGATCTAGTTCCGCACGCAGTTTTCTTTGTTCTTTACGCAATTCAAATTGGTGCTTAGTTTCCTGAGCTTCCATTTGTCTTGCATGAATCTGTTGCTTTACACCATCCATTTTTTACCCTTATTTTTTACTAATGCTTTCACAGGCATTATTTACTATAATACTAATTGTTGATTACTTGATTCAAGGAGGCAAAAATGTCAGGTGCCAGTCTAAATAGTGGAAAGAAGGTCTATATAGTTGCAGGCAAGAGAACACCTTTCGGAAAATTCGGTGGAAGTTTGATGAAAATCACTCCAGTTGATCTAGCTGTTCATGCTTCGAAAGCAATTTTAGATGAAACCGGCGTTAAACCGGAGCAAGTTGATCATGTAATATTTGGAAATGTAGCACCTTCAACAACGGATACTATGTATGCTGGAAGACATTTAGCATTGAAGTTGGGAATGCCAGAAGAAACTCCTGGATATGTAGTAAATAGACTTTGTGGTTCTGGAATTGAAGTTATTTTAGATGCTGTCAGGCAAATAAAGCTAGGTGAGTCTGAATGTGTACTTACGGCAGGCGCAGAAAATATGTCGATGATGCCACACCTTGTATATGGAAGTCGTTTTGGAACTAGATTCGGCTCACTTGAAACAGTAGATATGCTAATGGACACACTGACTGATAAGTTTACCGGAGTTCCAATGGCGATGACAGCTGAGAAGCTAGCTGAGACTCATACCATCTCAAGAGAAGAAGTAGACCAATACTCATTAGATGCCCATAAAAAAGCTATTGCAGCTCGAGACCTATTAGCAGGAGAAATTGTTGCTATTGAAGAAGGTCGAGTTAAGTGTTCTCAAGATGAGCATGTTAGAGATGATGCAACAATTGAAGGAATGAATAGATTAAAACCTGCTTTTAAAAAAGATGGTGTTGTTACACCGGCTACGGCATCTGGCATAGTCGATGGGGCAGCATGTGTACTTGTAGCATCGGAAGACTTTGTTAAAGAAAACAAGCTTACTCCACTTGCTGAAATTATTGATGGCCATGTTGTTGGTGTAGATCCAACCGTAATGGGAATTGGCCCGGTACCGGCGATTAAAGGATTACTCGAGAAAAATAATATGAAACTAGAAGATATCGACCTAGTTGAGATAAATGAAGCTTTTGCCGCTCAGGTAATTGCCTGCCAGAAAGAGTTAGAATTAGATAAAGATAAACTAAATGTATGGGGTGGCGCAGTTGCTATTGGGCATCCATTAGCAGGGACTGGAACACGAATTACAAATACTCTTGCAAGGCAACTTAAGCATTTCAATAAAGAATATGGAATTGCTTCTGCGTGTATTGGCGGAGGGCAAGGGATTGCGATTTTAATTAGAGCGGTTTAATGGTTGAAGAACAAATTTTATCAGAGCATGAACAAGTAGTTTTTAGAGACTGGCTAGAGTTAAGTCTTAATAATATTACTTGGGAAGGTCGTTATATAAATGAATTTAATTCCTTTTGGGAGAATATGTTTCCTGAGAGTATTTCTCTTCATAATCAATTCAATAAATTAGAATTTGCTCGAAGTTATGTAAAGTCTGGGCCACTTGTTGCTTGGTTTCAGTGGCTTAAAGAAAAGCTCGTTTGTTATTTATTTTTATTTAAAGGTTATGACATACAGCAGATTACTTTTTACTCTGGATTTAATGAGTCAGAAGTCGCTCTCATGTTAAGAAGTTTTTTTGTAGAACGGTTCCCTCATCTTGAAGAAGAATTTAATGCAAAATTTCAACTAAGCCACATCACTTGTGAAAATATTCATACCACTTTTGAAAAGATCATTGAGGACTTCTCTATTGATAGAACGCTTCGAGGGACACTTGAAGACGATGTTTTAAAAAGTCTAGAGGTCACTTTATATGAGGATTGGGTCCAGTTAAATGAAAATCTAAAACAAAAAAAGGTTGAACAAAAAGAAGTCATTAATGAAGTAAAAAAGAATTTTAGTTTTAAGAAACAGGTTAAGTTTTTTCAGGAATTAATTCTTTTGTTTATTATTGGTGGTGCTTTAATTTTTGCAGTTAAAGTTGGTAACAAGTGGTACGAAGATTATCTTGTGAAAAAGATCACACTCTTTGAGCCAAACTTTTTTTGGTTGGATAAAAACTTAAGCTTCAAGTCAGAAAACCCCCTTGGTAATAAAGAGATTGAATTAAGTTATAAAGAATTAGAAGAGCTTGAAAAATTAGAAAATAAAAAAGTTTTTAAAGATAATGAAGGTACTTCTCGTTTTGAGGTTGAATCGGATGTTGTTTTAACCTCTGTTGATAGTCTCCCTAAAGATTTTAATGTTGCGAATATGGAACAGTCTTCCTATGAAGAAAAGCGTAAAG
>CAXGOD010000067.1:0-8706 GCA_964011245.1 uncultured Bacteriovoracaceae bacterium
TTAAACTATCATCTTTATCAATCTGTTGGTCATCACGAATCATATCAATCTCTTCATTATTTGATTGAAGATGTTCCTGTTCTAGTTTTCTTAGAATATATGAGTTCGAAAATCCCTTAACTAAAAGTGACTTCACTCTTTGTCTTTTGTATTCATCCTCTCGCAAGAAGTTCTTCTCAATAAGCTTATCAATGGTGTCATTGATTTCATCAACTTCGTATTTACGCGAAATAAGTTTCTCTCTCATTTTATGAATGGAGTAATCTCGTTTACTTAGGATAAAAATGGCGTAGTTATATGCTTCTTTTGACATAAAAAAAGGGGAGTATAAACTCCCCCCTCATTGTATTTAGTTTTTATTGTAGTTTTTTAGATTTTTTAGCCGCTTTTTTAGGAGCTGCTTCTTCTTCAATGATCTCACCTGTACTTAGATCAACTTGGTTATTATCACCCTCAGCTAAACCGTACTTAACAAGAACCTTATTTTTAATCTCATTCATAATTTCAGCATTTTGAGCTAAGAATACTTTAGAGTTTTCTCTACCTTGACCAATTTTAGAATTATTGTATGAATACCAAGAACCAGCCTTGTCTACGATATTTTCTTTAACTGCAAGGTCAAGTAGGTCACCTTCTTTAGAAATACCATGTCCGTACATAATATCAAATTCAATTTCTCTAAATGGAGGAGCAACTTTATTCTTAACAACTTTAATTCTTGTTCTGTTACCGATAACTTTTTCAGTATCTTTAATAGCACCAATTCTTCTGATATCCATTCTTACTGAAGAATAGAACTTAAGAGCATTACCACCAGTAGTTGTTTCTGGATTACCGAACATTACACCAATCTTCATACGTAATTGATTTATGAAGATAACTGTACAGTTTGAACGAGAAATTGAACCTGTTAGTTTTCTAAGTGCTTGAGACATAAGTCTTGCTTGAAGACCCATGTGAGAATCACCCATATCACCTTCAAGCTCTGCTCTTGGTGTAAGTGCTGCAACTGAATCAACAATCAAAAGGTTAACGGCACCTGATCTAACTAACATGTCAGCAATCTCTAGAGCTTGCTCACCACTATCAGGTTGTGAAATTAATGTATTTGGAATATCAACACCAAGATTAGCAGCATATCCAGTATCAAGTGCATGCTCAGCATCAACGAAGGCCACTGTTCCACCAGCTTTTTGACATTCAGCTGCAATATGAAGAGTTAAAGTTGTTTTCCCAGAAGCTTCTGGTCCGTAGATTTCAACGATTCTACCTTGAGGAATACCACCAACTCCTAACGCAAGGTCAATTCCAAGAGCACCCGTGGATATAACTGGAATTTTTTCTGAATGAGTACCATCAAGTTTCATGATTGCACCTTTACCAAATTGCTTTTCAATAGTTGATAAAGCTAGATCTAGTGCTTTCTTTTTATTTGCTTCACTCATGTTTGTGTTAGGTGTTGCCATTAACTTCTCCTGTAAAAAATTATTGTGTATATATAAAAAGGTATCAGACCTTTTCTAATTAGCCAAGCAATTTACGGAAAAAGTACGGATTTTTTAACTGACTGTTTTTGTTGGGAATCTAAAATAAGTAAATATACTTTTGTATCAATAAAATTAATATACCTGCATATATGCCACTTACTATGTCATCAAGTATCGTTCCACTGCCGTGTTTAACTTTTTTATCAAAGAAACTAGCAGGCCAAACTTTAAAAATATCAAAAACTCTAAAAAGACCAAACACTATTAAGATGCTTGGTAAATCAAACCTAGGATAAATAAAAGCCCAAGTTACAAGCATTCCTAAAACTTCATCTGCAACTATCCAACTAGGATCGTGGACATTGTATTTTTTTTGAATTTTATCAGTAATTATACAAGTGAATACTGTAGCTATGGCCACAAGAGATATGAAAATATAAATGTTAAAGTCTAATATGTGTAAAACAAAAATAAGTGGAATCGTTGCTAGGCTTCCAATTGTGCCGGGCGCAAATGGGCTATAGCCGGTGCCAAACCAAGCTAAGTAAGTTAAGTACATTCTGTCTAAAAAAGTATTATTTTGATCTTTCACTGTATTTAGGATAACTTCTCACAGCAATTTTGAAAACTTTTTAATACATAAACACTGGAAATTATGCAAAGAGCAGACTTTTTTAATAGTTATAAATTCAACTGGGAGACTTTCGATATTATCGCAAGTGGTAAGTCTTCACTTGATGCTAAAAACTATATTTCTAGCTTTAAGAAAAAAGAAAACGCACAGAGGTTCTTAGATGGATACGGATTTGATACTACTGATCCCGTTCAAAATGCGGAGCTCTTTGGGAACTTTCAGGAAGCTATTCAGTTTATAAAGAGGTATTTTTTAATTGAAGGTAATCCAGAGGGCCTTGATGCTACTCTTCCAAATATATTTTATTCAATTACAGATGTTTCTGACTTGTTGCTGATAGCGACAGGAAATTCAGAGGTAAAAACTTCAGTTGAAGATGCGATATGGGCAGGAGTAATCCTAAAAGTAATGCATACAATTCTTCATACAGATAAGGATCTAAGATATAGGTACTTTTCTACAATTCAAACTCAAGTTTTTGATAGGTTCTATAAATATATTAACAGAGATGAAGACGATAACCTTTTCTTATTTAATGAAGAAACTAATATTAAGATTCCACTTGTAGAGTTTGAAACAAAATCAAAAAAGACAAGAGAAAGTACGATTATAAAACTTTTACATAAAAAAGAGAATGTCGCAGAAGAGCTTTTTGACAGAATCGGTATTAGGCTCGTTACTAAATCAAAGGTTGATGTTTTACGAGTTATAAACTTTTTAATTGATAACTACTTAGTGATACCTAATAATATCAAGCCAAGTAGATCACAAAACTCTTTAATAGATCTCAATCAATTTAAAAATGGTTATTATAAAATCTTAAAAAATTCTATAAAAAACAATTTGTCAGAAGAAGAATTTTGCAAAGACTTAGAGGAGCTAGCATCAGAATCTCACTTTGAAGATGTTAATTATACAAATAATAAGCATACATCTAATGAGTATAAAGCTGTTCATTTTACATGTAGGCAGTTAATTAAATACCGTAACCCTTTTATGCAAAAATTTAATGAGATAAAAAAAATTGCTAGATCAGTGGAAGGGGATAGTGATTTAGCCGAGAGTATTTTAGGATTAGATACCAGCTCGATTGCTAAAGATGTTAGATTCTTCTATCCATTTGAGGTTCAAATTACAGACCTTCAAAGTCACAATCAAAATACAGAAGGCGAAGCTTCTCATCATGAATACAAAAAACAACAATTAAAATCGGCAATGAAAAGATTGTTTAAGAATTTAATTGAATACCACAATATTAAAATCGATTAGCCAGCTATAAAGTGATCAACTCTTTCATTGATAAACTTAGGAAAGTCTACCTGGGGAACATGGCTTCCATTTCTAACAATATACAGAGAAGAATTGGGTAAGTTCTCATTTAGAAGACGTTGTAAATAATTTGGAATCACTTTGTCATTATCACCACCGATAATAAGGGTAGGTGTTTTTATATTATTTAAACTCGCAAGAATAGTATGCTTATTCATTTCATCAATTAACTGGAAAAAAATATCTGGTCCAAGTTCGCCTATTTTATTTAAGTAAATCTCAATAAACTCGTCTGACACCTGGTCTAGATTAAATCCTCCAGCATGAACAATCTTTTTAACAAGAGGGTTCCAGCCACTAAACTTCCAAAATGAACTGAAGGCATCCGGGTAGGTATTAAAAAGCTTAATTATAAGTGGCTTAAGTTGATCCATTAAGTTTGTATTGAACATAACGGAATAAACAGGGACAGTAGTCCCGCTAATAAGTACTTGTTTAGAAACTTTGTGAGGAAACCTCTTTGAAAACTCTAGGCAAACATTAACTCCCATACTATGACCTAACATAATGGCCGTTTTTATTTTAGTTTTTTCTAGGAGACCATAAATATCATTTGTAATGTTTGAAAAGGTTAGTTTGGATAGATCATGTTTTCCCGTTGAGTGAAAATGACCTCTATAATCATGAATTAATATTTTTTTACCAATTGAGTCGTAGTACTCAATTTGGGGTGTCCAGTGGTGATTACTACATACTAGTCCATAGTTAAAAACAATAACTTCATCATTTTCTTCAGCCTCAGGGTCAAAGTTTGTGGTGTAGAATATTTGTTCACCATCGTCAGTTTTATAATAATTTGTATAAGTATCTTTCATATTTCTAAACCTTGCACTTGCTGAATAATATCAAGAAAAGGCGATTCTTCTGTTATAAGAGTGTCTGTTAATTTATTAAGCTGTTCTTTTATAGGAGTATAGTTAGTTTCAATAAAATTAGTAATTGTAAATTCAGTATCACCAATTTTAACTTTATTTCCTGGAGACACAAATTTATGTCCTGTACTTCTTTTTCCATTAACCAAAAAGTACTCTATGTCTTTATGGGGGTGTATGATCATTTTGCTCTCAACGATTTCAATTATTAAATGATTTGCTAAAATCTTATCTTCTTTGAGGTACAAGTCACAGAGATGATCATTGCCGATATATATAAGATTTTTGTTGAAGGCCATTTCGCCAATTTTATTTATGTCTAAAGATGTATTAACAGTTAGTTGAATCATGTGTCTATTATAGATAAAAAATCAATATTTAAATAGTGGATGAAACTTTTGTATCTTGAATTAATTGATCAATTATAGGGTTTAGTAATTCAGGCTTTGTTTGAGATATTTCCTGTACCTTTTTACTTACATCTTCAAAGATATCTATGTGTTGTACAATACTTGAAAGCCTTCTGCTGGTAACTGTTCCTGATTGATTTACTCCAAATAAATCTCCCTCGCCTCTATTTTGAAGATCAGCATCGGCGATTATAAAGCCATCAGTATTTTTTTCTATTACTTTTAGACGATTCATTCCTTCTGGCGATAAATTTTTATCAGCAATAAGAAAACAAAAGCCTGGCTTTTCACCACGACCAACCCTACCTCTAAGTTGATGGAGTGAGCTGAGACCAAATCTCTCTGGTCCATAGATTGCCATCACTGTTGCGTTTAAAACATTGATACCAACTTCAATTACGGATGTAGATATTAGAATATCGACATCTCCATTACTAAATCGTTCTAAAATGATTTTTTTTTCATCAGATTTAAGCTGCCCATGTAGAGCTTCAATTTTAAGGCCAGGAAAATAGTTTTTATATGTAACTAAATGAGTATCTACATTTTTAAGATCCAAAGTTTCAGACTCTGAAATTGCAGGAACAACGACATAGACCTGCTCTTTGAGGCTAATTCTTGTCTTTATGAAGCTTAGATATTTTTCATAAGTATTTTCTTTTACAATTCTAGTCTGTATTCCCTTTCTATTAGAAGGAATAGTTCGAATTGTTGAAATATCTAAGTCTCCGAATTGAGCAAGTTGTAGTGTTCTAGGGATTGGAGTCGCCGTCATAATAAGTGAGTGTGCTCCTTCTCCCTTGGCCACAAGTTTTTGTCTTTGCTCAACACCAAACTTATGTTGTTCATCTATTATAGCTAACTGAAGTTTATTGAAGTTAACAGAATCTTGAAAAAGAGAATGAGTACCAATTAGTAACTCTATTTTACCTTCTTCGAGGTCACTATATATCTTTTTCTTTTCTTTAGGTTTTGTACTTCCAAGTAGCAAGGTTGACTTTACTTTATCTCCGAGAATACTGGATATCGTTTCGGCATGCTGTAGAGCAAGGGCCTCTGTAGGACACATAAATGCCACTTGGGCACCATTTTTTATTACGATCATTGCTGCTATTATAGCAACTGTTGTTTTTCCGCAACCAACGTCACCTTGAAGCATTCTCATCATTGGATGCCCACTTGTGAAGTCCTGTATAATATCATCTAGAGACTTATTTTGGTCACTGGTTAAATCATATGGGAAGTAACTTTTTACATCTTGTATATATTCTGTCTTTGAAGGGATCATTACCCCATAAAGCTTTGAGTTTTTAATTTTTCTTGCTGTTACTTTTAATTGATCAAACAAAAATTCATCATAAATAATTCTATTATTAGCGGCTTCAACAATATTAGGTTCAATTGAGCTTCCAAGTCCGTGTAGAGTCTTAAATGATTCGTTAAGAGGAGAAAGAGCTAATTCTTCTTGTATTTCTTTTGGATAAAGCTCTAAAGGGGTATCCCAAAGATAATTTGGGATCTTTTCAATTAAAGACTTTGTATATCTACCAGCTACTGTATTGATAGTGGGGTATTCTATAATATAGTTTTCACTACCCTTAATAATAGGGTTAATTTTGGGATTCACTACCTGCATAGTTCCACGATAGTCCTGCACTTCTCCCATAAATACGAAGTCTTTTAATGATTCGAGTTGTTTTTTTAAACTTGGATATGTGTTAAACCACTTAAGATTTAAATATTTGTCACTAAGCATATCTTTAACAACAACTGTGGCATTAAAGAGTTGAACTTTACTTTTTCCTCTGCGTCCAAATGCCGGTGTAAAGCCAACGTTAATAACTTTACAGTGACCTAGAAAAAGCTCATCTATCTGAATCTGATCAAAACTTGTAATCTTCGGCATTACTTTAACTCTTAATGGGAGAATCCATATGAGATCTTTAATTGTTTGAATACCTGCATCTTGGATTTTTAAAACACTTTGGGCGGGCTTTTTTGATCGGGAAAGCTCAGTTATGGCACTTTCCCAAGTGAGATTATTTGTACTCAACCTCTTCTACCTCATAATGAATATCACCCTTAGGGGCTTTAACAATTACTTCATCACCTTCTTCTCTGCCAATTAAAGCTTTAGCTAATGGACTAGCATAAGAGATTTTATGTTGAGCAGTTGCAGCTTCATCTTCTCCAACAATTTCTAAAAGAAGCTCATTTTCCGTTTCTACATGAAGAACTCTTACTGTTGCTCCAAAAACAATCTTTTCTTGACCTGCAAGTTTAGAAGTATCTACAACTTTTGCACCACCAAGCTTTCCTTGAAGTTCTGCAATTCTTCCTTCAATATGACCTTGCTTTTCTTTTGCCGCATGGTATTCAGCATTTTCTTTTAAGTCACCGTGAGCTCTTGCCTCAGCAATTTCTACTTTTACTTTTTCACGATCATTCTTAAGTAACTTTTCTAATTCAGTTTCTAAAAGTTCTTTTCCATGTATAGTCATTGGGTGTGACGATGACATATTTACCTCTTATTATTTTTTAAACAATGCATTTGCAGCATCTAGTGCAGAGTTTTTATTAATATTATTATTTGCACCACCTGCACTAAGTTTGAAATGGTCGCAAAAATTCGCTTTTTCTTTTTCTACTATTCTGTCTGCAGTTGGCTCTCTGCATTCATTGTATGAGTTCGTGTCATAAAAATTACACATTTTGCAGCATCTTAAACTTGAAAAACAACTAGGACATTCTTCACTTCTACTAACGTCTTTTCCAATTGCCAGATCTAAATCCTTGCTGCACTTATAACATTTACTACTCATTTTAGAATTCCTGTTGAACACCAATCCCTAAGCCTGGGGAGTTATTATTATAGGGTGAAAAATAGATTCTAGGTAAGTTTCTTTTATTATACTGGTCTACTGCACGTTTTAGAATTTCTTCATTATTGTACTGCAGCGTTTTTGTTACTAAATAACTCAAAGCAACTAGAATTCCTCCGCCATAAATTAACGTATTACGGTTTTGAATACCATCATCTTCATTAGTTTGTAAAAGTCCTGAAAAGATCATTAAAGAGCCTAAAGTACTAGTGGAAGCTGACCATATCGTAGGTTTGTTCTTGTCTTGATATTCGTTTAGAAGTTTCTTTGAGTGATTATCTTTTTCTAGATAAAACCTTAGACCTTCACCTTTTTTATTAGAGCCACCATCAACAAGAATTTCTTGATAATTGACTATTGCTCTGCGGCTACAGGTTTCAGCAGAGTAGCCAATTTGAATAGTCAGAAATGTAATTATTAGCAATCTTAAAAACATAAACTCTATTTTATTCCTATTTTCAGTTCATTCATAGGGAAAAAATATCTCTATGTCGCATCAAGTTGTGAATTATTGATTCTCACGTAAGATAAAGATATTAGGTAAATTAAATGGATATAGTAAAAACAGGAATTGGTTTAACGAAAACGATTAAGAACGTAACGCGATTACGAGAGATTCTTAACGTCTTTTGGCGTAATGGGTTTGATGAATTTATTATAAAGTCTAATTTACAGTCTAAAATTCCAGGTTTTGTTTTACCAAAAAAACGTCTAGCAGCAGCTATAGAGGAGCAAGATGATGATGCCGATATGTGGCACTCAATTGGCTTCAGACTTAGAAAGTCATTTGAAGAGCTTGGACCTAGTTTCATAAAACTTGGTCAATTAATGGCAAGTCGTGAGGATCTTCTTGATCCAGCACTCATTAAAGAATTAAAATTATTACAAAATAAGGTTCAGGGGATACCTTACTCTGAAGCTAGAGAAATAGTAGAGCGAAACTTAGAAAAGCCTTTTAATGAAGTTTTTAGCGAACTTGAAGAAAAGCCAATTGGAACAGCGTCTATTGGGATTGCTTACAGGGGAAAACTTGTTAGTGGCGAAGTAAGCTGCATGTGCAATTGCAAAATGTGCCTCTTTACTATTAGGATA
>CAXGOD010000068.1:0-8702 GCA_964011245.1 uncultured Bacteriovoracaceae bacterium
GTGTTCTTTGATAAAAATCACCTCTTAAAATAGGGTTATTTCCAAAGGGCTCTTTGACAACAAATTGTAATTCATCCTTACTTCGCACAGCTATAAGGCTGAATTCATCTTTATCATTAATTTTTTTATGGTAATCAAAAAACATATCGGAAAAAGTTGGTGCAACAGTCAAATCTAAATCTTCGTTGTCCTCAGCTACCTTAGCTAAGACTTCACCAATATAACTATAGCGTGCTGAAAAAAACATAGAGCTAGTATCATCTATCGAACCTTCAATTAGACCTCCAGAATTAAATAAATCTACAAAGGCCATTCCATGCCAACGATCATCTTTAGGCTTTCTGGTAGAAAGATTTATTATCCCTCCAAGGGCACGTCCGTATTCTGGCCCATATCCACTTGATAAAAAGTCTACGGATTCAACAGCTTGTGGCATAACAATTGAAGAAAGGCCTCCAAAGTGAAAAACAATAGGTATTTCATGCCCATTTAATGTGTAACGAGTATCATCTGGTTCACTTCCTTGAATAACGACTTGGGCATTGGCAGCTTGGTTAGCAATTCCAGGTAAGTTTTGAACAGCTTTGACAGGATCTTCTTGTGCTCCAGGAGCTTTTAAAAAATCTTTTTGAGTTAGAGTCTTTTTGGTTAAGTCTTTTTTCTCTGCTAAAGCAGTTACAGTTGTCTCGAAAACTCCATACATTTCTTTTTCAAGGTATAAGGTATACACAGAAGTATTAGTATTTGAGTTCTGATTAAGACGAATATAACCAGAGTTATTTACAATAAATTCGAAATCACCTTCAGGCACTTCTTCAAATTCAAATGAGCCATCTTCTTGCGTTACAGCTTTTAGCTTATGAGGAAGAATAAAGACATTGACCTCTTTTAGCGGATTTCGAGTTCCTCTTTCTATCAATTTTCCTTTAATACTCACTTGAGCATGAAGAGGAAGAGAACTTAAAATAAAAAATAAACTTATTAACTTCATTACTTTTCCAATACAAAATTTATGGCATATTTTATCTTTACGGCCACAGATTGTTTATCCATTTTAGCCGGACGAAATTTAAACTTCATGATGGCATCTTTAGCGGCTTTATCAAATTCGTCTCCAAGGGATTGAATCAGTAAGGCCTGACGAACACGTCCCGTAGGGCCAATAATGATTTCAAAAATAACTCTACCTTGAATACCTTTTTTCTTAGCACTATCTGGGTATAAAGGCCGTATTTCCTCTAAGACTTTTGGCATAGCTGTGATCATAAACTCATCAGTTGGGATTGGAATAGAGTCCTCATCATCCTTTTTGAGTTTTAAATTATCTGGAGTCTTTGCCACGGTGTTACCAGCTTTTACTGCAACACCTGAATTACTGATAATACTTTTGCGACTTAGTCCATAGACCTGTCTTTTCTTTTTTACGGCCTTCTTTTTAACTTGTGGTTTTGTTATTTTCACTACGGCTGGTTTGCTTTCTTTTATAACTTTAAACTTTTCAACAACTGTAAACTCTAGTTTATTTTCTTCTATTGGTTTATCAAGATAAAATAGCAGAACGAACAGAACAATAAGTACCGAGTGTATGCCAATTGAAATTGTTATTGGTCTATTCTTTAACGAGACGCTCGATTTGGAATGCAAAATTATCTATTCCTACTTTTTTAATTATATCTAATACTTTTATAACATCACCGTGTTTAGCTTCTTTGTCTGCGCTAATAAGTGCTTGGATCTCTTGGTTTTCAGTTAACGCAATAGACGCTTCAACTTCTAATGTTTCAACAGTGATTAGCTCACCATTTAATAAAACTTGTCCATTGCTATTAATTGCAATTCCTAGTCTTGCTGGGTCTGACCTATCTGCACCATTAGCGTTTGGAAGTTTGATATTAAGACTTTCTTTAACCATCATTGGAGCAGTAACCATAAAGATAACAAGCAATACTAAAACGACATCTACAAAGGGCGTAATATTGATATCGTTAATGCCTTCATCTGAAGATGGATCAAAGTTTGCTCCCACTATTTTTCCTCTCGCTTAGCTAGGTAAAGATCCATTTCACTATTTACTTCATCAAAGAATGTTCTAATCTTTTTAGAAAAAATATTAAAGGCAATAACTGCTGGGATGGCAACAAAAAGACCAACAGCAGTTAAGATTAAGGCTTCGGCTAAGGCAAACATAATTGCATTGGTATCTGCTTTACCAGCAGAGAGTTCACCAAAAGCTACAATAATTCCTAATATAGTTCCAAGAAGTCCAATAAATGGAGTTGTTGAGCCAAGCGTTCCAAGAATACTTAATCCTTTCTCCAATTGTTTCTTTTGTTGAAATAATTCAGTAGAGATGGCCTGGTCAACTTTTTGTGATTTAAAGTTATCGGCCTTATTTTGAAGTTTTTTTAAAAACTGCTTAATATCAAAAGTTTCTAAGACTTTTTTTCGATCTATAATTATTGTGACTGACCATATTGATAAACCAACCAAACCAAGTAAAATTAAACGTGCTAACCACTCAACAGCAACCATCCATAAAGGCATAAAATCTCCTTAATACTACATGAAGATTGTTCACCATTTGAGTAGTTTGGTCAAAAAAAATGATTAGTCATTTAATATGCAAATTAAAATGATTTTGTGCGTCTATTGCTGTGCGTTCATAATGTCCTTCTTTATAGATTTACAATAATTTTTACATTTTCTTTAATACTTTTTTTGCAATATCAGGAGTAGCTGTAATTTCGATGACGGGGGAGTTTTGAGCACTTCTTAATTATGATTTTAGAATTCTGAACCATACATTACCGGCATATTTAGATCTTGAGGAATAGGTCATATTTTATGATAATCATTTTTGAAGAGCCTTCTGCACAATTTTCAGCAATGCCTATCTCAGAGTTTCTATCAGGGTATAAACTTTCATTCTTGAGCCGATAAGTTTAGTTAGCTCTTTGTCGTCTTCAATTACTAGTATTTTCATGCTTAGATTATAATCTGTTTTTAAAGTTAAGAAATTCATACAGAATACCTGACAAGATTTGACCTCATAAAAACTTACAATACTGCTGTAGGTTTTGACGTTCTCTAATTCAAAGATTTTAATATTATTATTAAGGATTGATTAAGAGATATCAAGGAGGATATTCATGTTAAAGCCCGTACTTTTAGGTGCCGCTCTACTTTCTACTTCAGCATTCGCCGGAGAGTTTATAGTAAAATTAAAAGATGGTACACAGTTCACAAACAAATCAGTAAATATCACAAATGAATTTGAAGTTGCTCAAGGACAATTCATTGTAATTGATTCAAATGATAAAGCTGTTGAGCTTTTAAAAAATGACTCAGCTGTAGAGTATATTGAGCCAAATTATACATACCATGCAAGTGCAATCAAAGATGCTGACTATGGAAAGCAATGGGGATTAAAAAATACGGGTAGAAATTCAGGTTCTATCTTTGCTCCTGGTAAAAAAGGTGTTGATGTAAATGCTGAAAAAGCGTGGACACTAACTAAAGGATCTAGAGATATTAAGATTGCTGTAATTGATACAGGTGTTGATTATAATCATCCTGATCTTAAAGGTAATATCATGATTAATGAGGCTGAGCTTAATGGAACAGCTGGTGTTGATGATGATGGTAATGGCTATGTAGATGATACTTATGGATATGATTTCGCAAATAATGACAATGATCCAATGGATGGCCATGGTCACGGTACCCACTGTGCCGGTGTTATCGGTGCGACTCATAACTCAATCGGTATTGCTGGAGTTATGGCAAATGTTCAAATTCTTCCAATTCAATTTTTAACTAAAAAAGGAAGTGGAACTCTTGAAGGTGCAATCAAGTCAATTGATTATGCTGTTAAAAGAGGAGTTCAAATCATGAGTAATTCATGGGGTGGGCGTGGACAATCAAAAGCATTAGAAGATGCAATTGCTCTTGCGGAAAAAGCTGGTGTTCTATTTATCGCAGCAGCTGGTAACGAAAATAGTAACAACGATACAACAGCAACTTTACCAGCTTCAATAAAGCTTCCAAATATTGTTTCTGTAGGTGCAATGGATGGGAAAGGTAAAAAAGCTAGCTTCTCTAATTATGGTGCTAAAACAGTTCATGTATTTGCTCCTGGTGTAAATATTTACTCTACTGTTGCTAACAATAGTTATAAGAAGATGTCTGGAACTTCAATGGCATGTCCACATGTAGCTGGTGTTGCAGGTCTTATCTTAGCTAACGAGCCAAACCTTACTTACAGTGAGATTAAAGCTAAGCTTATGCAAAACACTCATTCAGGAGATAACTTAGGAAAATATAGTGTTTCTGGTTATGTTGATGCATACAAATCAATGAAGTAAGTTAGCTTCTTAGCAAGACTTAAGGGCTTAGGTGCCACTTACGAAGATGAAGCAGTCGACTATGAGGAGATTGCATATTTAAATTAGTTATAAAAAGTGGCTTCCGTATGGAGGCCCTTTTTTTCGAGTAAAATTAAACCTGTGTATAATCTGGCGATATAGATAAATATTTAAAGGGGGTTTTGTAGATAATTAAAAATGAAAATCATGATAATCTTCTATATTTAAGCAAAAATCATTGATGTCCTTAAAGCTTATTGCCAACTTATGATGAAGCTCTTTGGTCATTTCTTTATTTTGAAATAAATTTAATGCAAGCTTTCCAAGTATGACAGTTAATTTATTATTTATGACATGCTGGATAAGTCCATTGGGGACTTCATATGAATTTAAAATCTCTTTATCTTCTGTTAAACGAGTCGTTATATTATTTTGGAATCCAAAGTAATAACGATGCCCCTCATACTCAAGTGGCAGCATGACCAATCGATTAATAAAAGGTGTGTTATCTTTTTTATAGTTAACAATATCTTGGCAGCACGGCTCTGAATTTTTAAAACAGGTTTTCATAAATAAAATTGTTTCTTGGTCTGTATCTTCGCCTTGTAAGAAAGAAAGGTTTTTGCCAGTTACTTCTTCAATATTGTATCCGGTGTTATCAAAAAACTTATTATTGGCATAAATACAGGGATGCTCCGGGTCTTCCATGTCAACTATAGTTAAGCAGCTATAGAAATTATCACCAATTTCTTTTAGTTTATCTAGCATCACGGTCTCTAGTCAGGTAAAACTCTTTGAAAGAAATGGAATGCATTTTCCCATTTAATTTTTTCATTATCATTTTTGAATTTGTCAGCGATCCTCGCAAGATCAAAGATACCTTTTATTGTTTCATGACTTTTAATAGGTGCTCCAAGGTCTGTGCCAAAACAAACTGCGTGGTTTAAACCGTAGTCCAGTGACATTTGCAGCACTTCTTCATATGCATCTTCGCTTTTACCCATCAGGTGTTGCCAGGGTGATATCCCATATACTCCACCTTTAGCCGCAATCTTCTTTAAGTGATCAATGGACCTATTTCTTGGGCGCATAGTGTGTTCACGGATTGCACCGTGAGAGACCATCACTTCATTTGCAAGTTCACACATATCATCAAAAGTATTGTCTGTTGAGTGTGAAAGGTCTACCCACATACCAAGATCGTTCATTAATGTTATAAACTTTCTTCCAGCTTCAGACATTCCAGAATCTTTTGTTTTTACTTTTAAACGACGCCTAGGATCATCATAGGTATTACCAAGATAGTTGTCAGTAAAGTGAACAGGTATAATTCCTCTAATACCTAGTTCCCAAAGGTGGGGGAGTTGTACCTCTGGATTAGTTAGCATCCTTGCAGATTCTACATGTAGAATAATTCCTACTTTATAATCACCTTCTAAATCAGCTTTTTTTGTAATTAAGCGAACCTCATCTCCAAAAGAATCAATTTCTTTTTTTAAAGTCTTTATCTGAAGAATTAAATCATCATATTTATGGTAAACATGTACATACATGGCAACACCAAGAATAATTTGGTGATCTTCTTTTATATGTTCTTTGATTGAGTAAATATGATTTTGCAGTTTACATCTAAACTTGTAGATATCCTGCAAAGTTTCTAAATGAGTATGTAGATCTATTATTTTTTCCATAGCTTATTATAAGTGATTCTTTTGAGGAGGTAACTAAGAAAGTATTTCTTTACATGCTGCGTAGGCAAGTGTTATTTCAAAAGTATGGCATACGAATTTCGAACACCAATTGATATGACAGACAAGGAATACTCTCAAGTTTTAGATGAGAAGTATGGATTCCAAATTCATAAAGTTGAAGAAAATTTATGCAAAGAGCATAAAGCAGCTGATATCGGCTATAAACTTGGTGGTTCTCGAACATGGATTGGTTTGCATCCACAAATCTTTCAAACTCCCTATTCTGAAATAGATAGCTTTTTAAAAATTCTCAAAAGTTACTCACCTAAATTACTTGTTGATCTAGGTGCTGGTTATGGAAGAGTGGGACTTGTTATGCAAAAGCATATACCCGAGGCGAGTTTCTTAGGGCTAGAGCTAGTAAAAGAAAGATGCTTAGAGGGGAACCGTATTTTTAAGGAGCTAGGATACAAAAACTGTGTACTAAAATCAGAAAATATTGTGGCAGTTAAGTATGATATTCCAAAAGCTGATATTTATTTTATTTACGACTTTAGTGATCAGCAAGATCAAAAGAAACTACTAGATGTATTCTCTAAAAGGATGGAGACAGAGCGTTTCTTTATAGTGGTTAGAGGAAAGAGTATGCGTTCGCTCATTCAAAATAAATACCCTGAATTTTACAGCTGCTTTAATCCCCGTCATGAAAAGAACTGGAGCATCTACTCAACATGGTGCGACTTAAGCGATAAGTAGCTGATTGACGCAGTGGACCTCTAATAACTCCTTGCCAAATAGTTAGCGCATAGTGATATGCTCAACTAATACAGGAGCTTCTAATGAAATATCTATTACTACTATTATTTAGTTTTAACTCTTTTGCATTTGTAAATAAAGATGAACAATTTCTTAATCAAGCAATTATTGATGTAAATACCGAATTAGAACAGAGCCAGTTTTTTAGATGTCCTGGAACCAAACTTGTTATTAGTTGTGGGAACTCTGTTTGTGAGCCCCATAAAAAAGAAACTGAACTCAACTGTGCTGCTGATTGTAAAAAAAATGTAACAGTAAGGTCTTATAATAATATCACTTTATGTGATGGCTATACTGCAACACATATTCCTCAAAATATTTACGAAGTTGAAGACATTATAAAGATGGCCCATTTTAATAATCAGAAAGTTAAACCTATTGGTGCTTCTCACTCTGCCACAGATATAATGTGCGGAGATGGAATTGTTGTACCTATGGAGAATTTAAATAAGGTGATTGGAATCCAAGATTTAAATGCCCATAAGGTTGTTGAAACAGAAACTGGAATAACTGTATTTGCCTTGTCAGAATGGTTGCATGAAAGAGGATACGCTCTTGCTGGACAACCGCATATGGGATTTCGTGATGTAACAATTGGTGGATCTATTGCCACAGCATCTCACGGTAGTACAACTAAGCATACAGGTGTGATATCTAATATTGTTGAGGCCATTGAGTTTATTGATGGTAAAGGACAAAAGCATTACTTAGATAGAAAAACAGCAAACCCATTAGAGTTTAGGGCATTAAGTGCAAGCCTTGGCCTGTTAGGGATTGTAACAAAGGTAAAACTTAGAATACAAAAACAATTTAATTTAGCAGTTTCTGTTACTTATCACCATGAGAATGAAATATTGAAAGATGGCATAATCAACCAAGTAGAAAATTGTGATTATGGCCAATTAAATTGGTTTCCTGGAACAAGAAAGTTTATGAAAACTTGTGGAGTAAGGACATCAAAGCAGGCCCATATAGGTGCAGACAATGAACTATTAAAACCAAAAATTCCAAAGTTTATTATAAATCCATTTAAGAAGATCCTTCAAAGAGGGGCCTGTAATAATAGGATTATGTGCCTTGTTGAAAGAGTTCGTTATTGGCAGTTTAAGATACAACCTCCAATCGTTCGTAAAAATTCTAGAGGTAAAAAGAAAAATAAAAAGTTTGTTATAGGCCCATCTCATAAAATGGTGAGTTCTCATCTTATTGCTGAGCAGGATGGATTTTTTCAAATGGATTGGGAAATAGCAGTTCCGGCTTCAAGGGCTCAAGCTGCTATGGAAGCGATTAAGAAACATGTGGTTAAAAATCGAACTTGTTTACCTTTAGTAGGTGTCTTTATAAGGTTTGCTCCAAGTGAATCTAAAACTTTAATTGGTCATACTTATGCAGATGGAAAAGACTGGAAAGAAGGTGAGCCAGCAGTATTCTTTGAAATGCCAGTTTATGTTCCTGTTGGCCTTACAGATAATAAATTTAACCAATATGAAAGTGAGTTTAAAGAGTTTGCCTCTATGTTAATCAAAGACTTCTCAGGTCGCCCTCACTGGGGGAAGAATAGGCAATGGGCATTTGATTTAGCTATAGAATCAAAAAGATATGAGAACAATTTAAAACAATTTAAAGATGTAATGAATAAGTATGATCCAGCAGGAATTTTTGAAAATAGATTCTCTAAAAGTATTGGATTATAAATTAAGAAATTTTTTTAATCTTCTCAACTAAATTATCAGAAGTGTAAGGCTTTTCTAGATGGCCTGCAATATTATCTTGTGAGCTTACTTCATCTATACTACCTGAAGCAATAATAATTGGTGTTTCAATACCAGAG
>CAXGOD010000069.1:0-8639 GCA_964011245.1 uncultured Bacteriovoracaceae bacterium
CCTCATCATGTTAAAGAAAAGCTAAAAAAATCTAATTGTGATGCTTTTATGATTGCAAGAGGTTGCTTAAGAAACCCATTTATTTTTCTTGAGTCCTTAGACACCAGTGAGTCCACAAAAAATTCTTTTTTTAAAGGTTCTGATTATTGGGAAATCATCCAAAGACTGTATGATTACACCAATGATACCTATGAGAATGAAAGAACGAGACTGGTTCAGTTAAGAAAACTAATTGTTTGGTTTGCTGCTGGCTTTGCAAGAAGTGCAAAGTTTAGAGGAAGCATGTTTAGTTCTAAAACTTTAGATGACTCAATGAAAATCGCCGAAGATTATTACTTATCCCTCGGCGATACAAATAAAAAAATAAACTTTGATGAAGTCTTTATGACTTCTGGGCACGGTTAAAGCTTAGCTGTTTTGTTGGATTGGTTCATTGCCAATTGGCTGTCTAAAACTTTAATCTCAATTTTTTGTTGTTTTTGTTGCTGTTGTTGATAAACTAGATTTTTGTGAGTATTTGAACCAATAAAATTCATGTGAATAGACATAACAGCTGCAAACAAAGCAGTTCCAAAAACAAATTGTTTTAATACTTTCATTGTTTTCATAGTCAGGGCTCCTTAGGGGTTGGCCCACAGTACAACAAAAACTAATGCGCGTCAGCATTTATGAAACACTATGAAATCATTACATACGTTTCATAAGGCTATAACTTATTGATTTTATACGATTATAGCGTTTCAAGAACTAAAGTTGTTTCAACACCGAAGTGATCTGAAACAAAGATATGCCTTGGATCTACATAAACTCCGTACCAAATCTTTTCTAAGTTAAAGGCCAATGAAGCGTCTTTAACTGAGATCTTGGTATTTTTCCCATCACGAATAAATATATAATCAAGTCTCTGGAGGAGTTGATCTTCTTTATGGTCATATTCTGCCCAATTATTAATTGCTGGGTTCCAAGTAAAACCTGGATCATTTGGACGGCTGACTTTCCATACATCTCTAAATTCAGGAAGCATTTGTACTAGCTCTTCATATTCAGCTGTTTCACCAATAACGTTAAAGTCACCTGCAAAAATAGCTGGGACAGTTCCATCATTCTTTTTATTTACAAACTTGATAGCTCTTTTTAATTGTCTAAATCTAACTCTCTTATCTTTTTGATAGGCCTGAGTGTGAGTGTTGAAAAGGTCTAATAGCTGTCCATTAGGAAGTCTTACTTGAATATATAAAACACCTTTAGCTGAAAGGCATTGAAAGCCTCCACAATTAAAATATCTTAAGAAGTCAGTCTTAACGATTTCATAACGGGTAAAACTAAACATTCCTGAGTTTATTCTAAATGCTGATCTTTTTTGGTATCTATTTGTAAGGTCTGACCTTCTTGCAAGTGTCGCCATTGTTTTACGGACACCTCTGGTAAAAGCTTCTTGCATTAGAGAAATATCATAATTTCCAAGTTCACGCCCAATAGCCTCTGCACGGGCCTTTGCCATTTTCCTCAAAACAGGAATCATCCAAGTGTTTAAAGTCAGCACTTTTATTTCCTGTTTGTCGGGCTTTGAAAATGCAGGTGTGTTTAGAGTTGCTAAAATAAGAGTAAAAATCAAAAGACGCATATTTTCCTTAAGTACTTAAAATTATTTGTTTAAATTTTATAATGACGCACAATTAACAATTCAGACTTATTGTGTCAACTAAAGTTTAAGAAAATCAACAAGATGTCCGAAAAGTAAAATGTGATTATGAATAGTTATAAACTTATTACATTTTTATTATTTTTCATTTTTCCATTGATGAATGGTTATGCTTACGAGTGTAAAGAGTTAAAAGAAAAACTTATTGGTCTTGAACATGAATACCAAAAAGCCACTCTTCCTGATTGTGCTGATGTAGAAGAAACACTTTACTGTAAATCGGATAAAGACTCTGGAAAATCTATTTATAAAGCTCAACTTGATTACAACAAAGCATTAGCGAAAGTGAATATGATTGAAGGTCTTATTGCGGTATCAGCTTCTGTTGAAAATAGTCACAAAGCAATGAAGATGCTTGAAGTTACAGATCTTGCAAATGCAAAAAGCTCCATCAATGATTTTCTCATGAATTATGAGCGTGCCAATGTTCTCAATAAATCAATGATTGCAAACTCTGATGGTGATTTTTTCTGGGAAGACTATCAGGGAACAAGTTATGAGTTCTCGTATATTTTTATTAAAAACAAATGCGATACTGGTAAATTTGTAGATTTTTGTAAGATGATAAAAGAGCGAGCTGATGATCCCCATTATGATGAGACTGAACTTTACGAAACGCTACATGAGTTTGCTCAAGCTGATGCAAGAGGTAAAGTTAATTATCAAAAGCAAGCAAGAAGAGATAACTACAAAGAATACAGAGAGTACTTACAGTTTACTTCTAGTAAAACTTCAACTCCGCAAGATTTAAGTGAGCTTGAAAAAGAAATAGCGGGACAACCGAGTGAAATAAAAAAAGTACATGATCTTCAAGCTGCTATAAAAGACTATGAAGACAACAAAGATGAAGCAGCTGCACAAAAGATTGTTAAGCTTTCAAATGAGCTTAGTGATATAAGCATGAATTTCAACAATGGAATGAAATTTGATGACAATGATATCGTAGCAAAAGATATTAAAAACCACTTTGAGAAAGGTCTTACCAGTGTCGCCTCTGCTGCTGGAATTCTAACAGGTGAAAACAATATCAAGAATAATTTTAAAACAGTTAAAAAATCTTTAGATATAGAACTTAAAGGTAAAGAGAGTTCATTACTTGAAAAACACAAGGGCGTTCTGGGAAAATTGGAGGGGGACTGTGATGTTAGTAAAACTTCAGAAATTAAAGAGTGCCTTAAGTCTATTTGTGGAAGTAGCTACCCTAAAGGTTGTGCAAAAAGTGGTGAGTATCCAGGAATTGAGGGATTACTAATAGATCATAATAACTTTGATGAAGCATATACCCTAAGAGAAGCAAATAGCCGAATGCTTGAATGTTTAGATATAGACTACGAAGAAAAAACGAAGAAAAGTAATAATTATGATCAGAAAAAATCAGTTACAGAGTTAAAGCAAACTTGCTTGGATGAAAACTTAGAAAAGCTAGATCTATCAGAGAATAAACTACAAGAAGCTAAAGATGAACTTATACAGGCAAAAAAGTCCTTAGACTTTATTAACCATGGTAAAAATGTCAAAGACATATTGGCAGCAAAGTTTATTACTATAAAGATGTTAAAGGCCAACCATTGTTTAAATTCTAAAAGTAAAACAGAAGCTGGTTACTTAAATAGTTATTGTGATATTCAACAAATGAATATTCACATAAAGACAGCGCTAAAGCTCTCTACTGACGTTGAAGATGTGCTTTTAAAGTACAACCCAGAGCAATACCAAGACTTTATTGATGGTAAGGGAAAGTACGGTGAAAATAAAGACGGTGATACCTACTTTGATAGAATGGTAAGTGATTGTGAAGAAGATAAACAATCTAGTTCTGTATGTGCCTACTTTATAAGCGAAAATAAAAAGAGAAAAGATAAAGAAAGAAAAGAAAAAGAAAAACAAGCACAAAAAGATATGATCTATAAGGGCGCATATAATGTATATGAAGAGTACGATGCCGCTGGAGACGGGAACTATGATAGTGGACCAAGTGCTTTCAGTTATGCCATGAGTGGACTAGCAACAGGTGCCATAAAAAATATGCCTGGCTTTTTTGGTTACTTTCAACAAAGAAAAGCACATGAACGTCAAATGCAAATGTGGGATAACCAAATTAATTATCATAACTACTATTATGGAAACGGAGCTACTCATCACAGAAATAATATAACTATAAATTATGATGACTGGTATGCTAATCAAAACACTTTTAACCCTGCTGGATATAAGTATTTTGATGCTAGTTCTAGTTTATTGTTTCCAACAACTATTCCATCAACATTGAGCTCACCAAATATGCCTCTATATGCTCCAGCAAGCTCAAATGCCTCAGGCTTTAATTTCAGCCAGTAAAAGCACCTATCTGCCCATTGTAATTGCCACTGCAGAAATTTCCTACCAATTTGACCTTGAGCTGATTAATCAGCTTTGACTGTAATTTCAGCTAGTTTGATCTAGATTTTGCCCTTTTTATGGCGTCTAAAACAAAATCACTCTGATACCCCTTAAAATATAGGTAACCCATTAAAATAAGGAGTTTTTTCTCCGATAAGTATATGGGTTATTGGGAATTAAATTATGACAAAACTTTTAACATTATTTTTACTTGTCTTGGTTACATCAGTTGGATGTATGCCGGAGCAAGCTATGCGACGCCCAGTTAGTGTCGAGAATAATAATGTAAGCAATACTGATACTGACGAAGAGGAAGAAGAGCATGTTGCTGCAAATGCAAAAGACATTTATTGGCAAGACAATGGATACACTTCAAAAATTTTAACAATTAATGAATCTGACAAGAAGAATGTTTACATTTATAGTGACTACCTAAATGATATCTTTTTGGGTTCATCAGGTTTTTATACTTCAGACATATGTTTAATTGCAAATTTCCAAGCGACTCTAGATAAAAGCCCAAAACAACTTAGAGTGAGAGCAATTCCTCAATCATCGACGAATAATACCACTGGTGAAGTGACGAGGTACTTAAAGGTAAACTTAAACTCTAGTACAGGTAATGAAATTTGTAATTTAGGTACTTACGGTGGTTATCCAAACTCTATAGTCCCTACTACTTTTGACGCTTCAGTAGTGGCAAATGACTTAGAAAGTATTTGTACAAACTGTCTAAACTTTATTACATCAACAAGTATAGAAATTTGGAGTCCTACAGGTAACAATATCAATTCAAAACTCATAAAATATGATGATCAATTTGGAATAGAAAACCTTACCATTAGAGTTGATATGAATAACAACTCTAGTAACAATACACCAAGTTGTAACAACACAGATTGCCAGGCACAAGGATTTGATTGTTGTCTTCAAGGCCAATGTGTAAAAGATGCAGGATTAAAAAATACAAGAGTTGAAGTTCAACAAATTGCAACAGACCTAAATGATCTAACTTACTTAACTCAGTTTGATTATGCTGAATCACAAAAAATTCAAAACCCACTACTCTACCTACAATACCCTCAATACTATTATATCTGTCTTGAGAATGTTCCAAATGATGGAAGTTCAGGACCTCTTGATCCAAATGACCCAGCAGGAGACGCTAGAAAAAGATTAAAAGAGATGATTAGTGACTACTATTGTATTGAAGAGCTTAAGGCCAACTCTGCAGCTGATCCATTTCACACAGATCCATACAACTCCTCTTCTACTTACAAAACTTGTAATACTATTGATGATCCAAATGCAAGTCCTGATATGTATTACAAAGATGTAATGGAAAGACTATACAAGCACTGTGGTTGTGTCTCAGATACTTACAACGAGATGGTAGCAAACTGTCCTAAGTATACATACAAAGAAGTTTATACCTCAGGAACTGATGAGTATAAATTATCTGATGCCTATACTTTAATGACGACTAAAAATGTTTCAAGCTTACTTAATATTGAAGATCTTGCAGATATAACAAATATTGCTCGTATTGAATGTGTTAGCCCTGAGGTTGATCCAAATATTCTGCCTTTTGCAGAAATGAATGTTATTGTGAACTCAAAGACAGCTCCTCATAGATTTTTTGATGCTAGTACCGACACTAATAATGAATCAATCGAAATCACTGATATGAACGAGCTCCCTGTTGGTGCAAGTGGTGTGCAAGAAGGTGATGCTTTTCAATATTTAGATGATGAAAAAATGTTCCCTCTTAATGGTGCATATAATATGAACTCAATTCTTGGTCAAATGACTGTAGATCTTACTCAAGCTAGGCCTGCAAAAGTTATAGATCTCGAATTTGATAAGATGTATTATATTGCTACTATCGATGGGTACTTTACTCCTTGTCCGAGTTGTGCAAAAGATTCTTGGTTTCCTAACTTCTCTCCAAATCCTATGAGCACACAAGGGGTTGGTTTGCAGTCTATTGGATATACAACAAGACGTGATGCCTGGGGAAGTAATACGACCTTCGGAAATTATGAAGATACTATTTTCGGTAGAGCATGTTGGTTGCCACCAACAATGATTCCATTTAGCCATGATGAGCATACTGATCAACAAACACAACGTTTAAATAGATTAAAAACTCAAACTGCATACTTTGTTAATGGTTATCAAAGAGACTGGTATGGATTTAACAAAGGTGCCCTTATTGGATCTTTTGATGGTGTATCTTGGTTTGCAGTTGGTAAAGGTCGAGTTGTAAAATCGAGCACGAATAAATTATTTTTAGCGATTAATGCTCCTTTTGCAGACCTTACTCAATATAATGATCATATTGTAAGTGTTCAAGAGTGGGATTTTATAACAACAGGTCCTCAGTATGATTATAATCCAGATGAAAATATTAATAGTGTTTTTCAAAATGAAGCAGGTCTTTGTCAGAGAAATCATAAATGTGAAAGTGATTCAGATTGTATAACTCAACTTGGTTGGGAATACTCTTGTGTTGACGTCAATCAGTACACAACAAAATGGCCACAATTCACCCCAACTGGTTCAAATGAAGTTGCAAACACATCTCGCGAAGGAACATTGATTTCATTTTTAGCACAAGCTGAATTACCACCAGGGACTTCTTCTAAAAAATGTGTTTACAGAGGGGCTGGTTCTCCATGTCGTATTGACTATGATCAAATTACTGACCTTGAAAAAAGAAAGTCACTTGCCTGTGCACCTAATTTTTATTGTGCGGCACTTTCTCATGGATCGACTTATAACTCTGAAGTAGCAAGGTACGCTGGTGTACTTCAAGATATTTCAGTTTCAAAAAATCATTACTTTGGTCGAGATGCAAATCACCTTGGCCGTCCTATGGATTATATAAGCACAGGTAATTTAAATTCTTTACCTGCTGTTGCTCAAACAGCAATTGATGAAAACCTTACAACTATTGACTCAACAGGTACTGGTGACTTTGGAATTTGTCGACCAGGTAAATCTCTTCCAGATTATGCTTCTGCTACAGCAACCACTAACGAAGATTTTATTGAACAGCAAAAGTCTGCAGATACAGAGTTTAGAACAGATTATATATCACAAATAGCTGGGTGTAATAGTTCTCTTTACACAAATCTCAGATTCTCTTCATGCCCCATGCTAGATGAAAGTGGAAACTATCTTCATTTAAGAGATGACTATAATGATGATGCTATTTTAATTAATACAGTCCTACCTCTTAACACTTACTGGAATCGAAAAGAAGCAAGTCAAATATATGGACACTCACAAAACTCTTGTGGTCTTGAGATCTTGGCCCAAGGCTCTGCCTATGGTATGGGAGTATCTGCTGATACACTCTCCTCTTCATCGGCATTTGCCTTGATTGAGGGAAAACCATTGTCATCAAGTGATGTTCATTACGAAGCGACACTTACGAGAGATGCATGTTTTAGAAAAGCAGGAGCTGTTTGTCATACAGACCTTGATTGTTCGCCAAACTACAAACATGCTGACTTGATTGATATTCTCAACCCAAGCTTTTTTGGAAATACAGCAGAAAAAAAATACTGGCAAGAATACTTAGTATGTGGCCAAGGGCAGAAAGAACCACTTCAGCCTACTGATCCTGACTTCAATACTTATGACATAACAAATAATAGATGTTGTCGTGAAATAGGTAAAGACATGACTATGTATACAGAGGACTCTCCGAATGCTCCAGAGTCTGTTGGATTGCAAACGGATAAGTTTGGTAGTTATCATCCAAATGATCCTAATAGATATTCACGTTATAGTAATTTAAATTCTCACTTTATGAATGAAGCTACTAGAAGACCTGATGGAATTTTCACAAGGCCATCAGCTAATACAGAGAAATCGAGTTCAGACTTATTAACAAATATTGTAAACATGCTCGATAGAAAACAATGGAAAACTTTTAATGGCTCTGCCAAAAGAACTTGTTGTGGCGGAGGCTGGGTTCGTAAATTTGCTGACGGTACAAACAACTGGACTATAAACAGATTAAATCTTGATGTAACTAACTTTAGGTGTCTAAACTTTAGAACTCCTCTAGTTAATACAGATAATCCTGAGCCATTTGGACTTACAAATACAGTTAATAATCAAGACTCACAAAATCTATGCCTTGATTCAAATATGAAGGCAGCTAACTGTGCGCAACTTCAATTTCCAGGAATGGAAATGTATTGGACCCCGCAAAAGCCAGTTTTAGATAATACTCCTGATGAAATGGTTTTAGAAACTATACCTGATGATATGAACACAGAATGGCAAAATAACTTATGGGCCTTCATGCCTCTTACAATAATTGATGAAGGTGACCCGGCAGTCACTTACTTAGACTGGATGAGTGACAACCCTAGCAATGACCCAGATACTGGAGCTCAAAGAAAGAACTTATCTTTTAAAGTTCCAAGTTTTGTTACATGGCCTAATAATTTAACATTTGACTCAGCAGTAAAAGTTGAACTTGAAGCTCCTACTGACTCTAGTAATGACTTTGTTCAATGTACTGCTGTAACATCTGCCC
>CAXGOD010000070.1:0-8593 GCA_964011245.1 uncultured Bacteriovoracaceae bacterium
CTCTACTCATGGTCAAATTGTTTCCAGATCAGACTCTGGACAAACTTTATTTATCGAACCAACCTCCATTAAAGATTCAAACTATAAAAGGCTTGAACTCATAATTGATTTAAAGAAAGAAATATCTGCACTTACTAGAAAGTTTTCAAACTCTTTAAAACAAACTATTAAACACTTAAATGTCTTATCAGAATCTATTTTTCTTTTTGATCACCTTAATGCTGTTTCATCTTTTGCTCATACATTTGACTTTGTTAAGCCTCAATTAACCGACCAGCTAGGAGTTGAATTAAAGAATTCATTTCATCCCTTGATCGAAAAGCCCGTCAAGAATGATGTCACAATTAAGGTTAATGATAAGGGACTCATCATTTCAGGTCCCAACACCGGTGGAAAAACGGCTACTTTAAAAACTGTTATTCTTTCAATTCTCTTTGCTAAGAATGGTCTTTTTGTACCAGCAAGTTCAGCTAAAATACATTTATATGAAAACCTATTTTATTTTGGAAATGACGGTCAGAACTTACCAGACGGGCTAAGCTCATTTGCCGCAGAAGTTTTAAACTACACAGATCTATTTGAAAGCCTTGGTTTATCAAACCTTATAGTCATAGATGAGATTTTTAATTCCACTTCATCTGAGGAAGCATCTGCTTTAGCAATTTCATTATTTAATGAACTTATTAAACTTGGAAACAACCATCTTCTGGTTTCAACCCACCACCAAATGTTGAAGACTTATATACATCAAGATGAAAGATTTATATCTGCACATGTTGGCTTTAATATTGAAGAGAACAAACCTACATACAAATTAATATATGGACTACCTGGAAGCTCACAGGCCCTCAAGATTTTCTCTTTGCTTACTGACAAAAACCCCATTAATAAGTCAATTTTTGATAATGCATTAAAAGTTCTAGATAAAAAAATGGTTAGTTATGAAACCCTTTTAGAGAATGTATCTAGAAAAGAACTTGAGCTAGATAAAACTCTACGTGAGAACAAACAAATTACTCATCAACTTCAAAATCAAAAACAGGCAATGGAAGGTGTATACAAGCTCAAACTAGATGAAAAGGTTCAAGGAGCTGAAGCTAAAATTAAAAAACTTTTTGATAAAGCTGAAAGTGCACTCTCTCGAGCTAAACGTAATGAAATCAGTAAAAAAGCAATAGCAAAAGAAGAAAGCGAGTTAAAATCTGAAGTCAGAGAACTTTCAGGTGTCAGCAAGACAATAAACAAATCTAAAGATAAATACTCTCATATGCAAACTCCTAATAAGTATGTTGAAGGTAATGATTATTTTTCCGTCTTTCTGGGGCAAACAGTTAAATTAAAATCAGTTAATTTAAAGAAAAATGAAGCAATGGTAACCAAAGGTATAGTCACTATTAAATGTCCTCTAGATAGCTTACGATTACCAGGACATGCAAAACAAGAAAAGGTGGAACAAATTCATATCGCTGTTGAGCATAACCGTTCAAGTAAGATTGAGTATGACTGTCGTGGCATGCGTTTAGAAGAGTTTCAATCTATTGTTGAGATGGCCGTAAGCGATCTTCTTACCAATAAAGTTCCATTTGTTAATATAATTCATGGACACGGAACTGGAGTTCTTAAGAATTGGGTTAGAAAATATGTTAAGAAAAACCCTGACATACAAGAAGACAAGAACGATACAGGAAATGACGGTGAAACAAAGATTATAATTAATCTATAATGTTAGCAATTCTCCAAGGTCTGAAAGTAAATACATCAGATTCATCAGACCAAGGCCAAGGTACATTTGTTGAAAACCAAATAATTATTGCTTTCCCTTTTATATGACCAAAGGGTACAAAACCCCAACTTCTAGAATCTGCAGAAAAATCTCTATTATCACCCATTACGAAATAACTTTCTTTTGGAACAATAACTTTCCTGAAGTCTGCATTATAAACATTATCTTCATCAATTTGAGTTATATGATCATGGTTACCAGTTTTTGTTTTAAAAAACTTCAAGTTAAAGTTTTTAAACTTATGATCCATATCTTCCATATATTCTTTTCCATCAGTAGGATCAATTTTTAGAGGTTCATCATTAACATAAACCACTTTATCGATTACCTGAATAGAGTCTCCAGGCAAGCCAACTACTCTTTTAATATAGTTAAGATCTGGATTTTCAGGATATTTAAAAACAACTACGTCACCTCGTTCAGGTTTCCCTGGACCAGTTATATAGCTTGGGTCTGAAAACCAATCAGAAAATGGTACTTTAAAGCCATAAGAAAACTTATTAACAAGTATGAAGTCACCAATTAGTAATGTTGGAATCATCGAGCCTGAAGGTATTTTAAATGGTTCAAAAAATACCGACCTAAATGCTAGAACGCTAACAATTATAATAATTATTGATTTAGTTTCTTTTATAAACTTTTGTTTTTTAGATACAGGCTTCGCATCAGCGGCCTCAGTGTTTTCATTAGTTTCGATTTCTTCAGACATATTTTAAGTTCCAGTACTGTTTTTTAGATCATCATAATAGTACTGAATAATTTTTTTAGCAAGATAAGTCGATTTTATATACCATTTTTTAACGTTTACGATCATAACACAAACAGAGATTCCTTTGTCTGATGCATCATTTTTTGGTTTAGCGTATGATATAAACCAGTCCCTTTTCCCATACGGAACACCACCGGTAATACTACCTGTCTTACCACCTATCTCGATATTTTTGATCTTCTTTAACTTCCAAGGCCTAAAAGCCCCTCTAGCAGTACCTCTTTTAACAGTCAGCTGCATCATATCTTTTATTTCAGAAGCTGAGTCCTCTGAAATTACTCTACGCAGTACATATTTTGGCTTCCACACTTCTCTATCCTGCTTCGTATCTACAATACTATCAATTACAGTCGGCTGTATAAAAATGCCATCGTTAGCGATTACGGAAGCAATCATAGCTCCATGCAAAGGAGAGATCATAGTTTTCTTATTAAAGCCTGAAGCTAGTTCAGCTAATTGATACTCGTTATCTGCAATTAGTAACCTAGATTCACCTGCATCTAAAAGCTGAAGTAAATCGTTATTAAAACCAAATTTATTTGCCATTTTCAACAAACTTGTAGAGGTTGAATTTTGTATTGCAGCTTTACCGAAAACAACATTATTTGATCTAGCGAATGCTTTTTTAAAAGGAATGGATCTCGTCCATCGATTTTTTCTATCTTTTAATTGATACTTATAAAGAGTTGAAGACCTTCCGTTATATGAAAACTTAGTTTCTTTAGATGTTTTTGTATTTTCTAATAAGTCTGCTGCTGTAATGACCTTGAAAACAGAAGCCGCTGGATTTGTACTTGAAAAACTAAGTGATACTCCGAAATCCTTTTCTTTTTTATCATAATCTATTGCTGTTAAAATCTTACCTGTGTTATTGTCTACAATTACAATTGATGTGTAATCTGAACGGTAACGATTTAAATATCGTCTAACTTGCTTTTCAAGTTTTTTATTAATTGAGTATTTAATTCCATAGTCTCTTTTGTTTACATTAAATGTAGAAGGCCACTCTTCAGAGTTGAAAACCATTGAGCTTAGCTCTTTTCTAAATCTTTCAATATCAAAGTTTTTAAAGCTTAAATCTTTACTAAAATTGAAATTTGCAGATGCCTTAAAGGTAAAGAAAATTAGAACTAAAGAAAAATACTTCATCCTTTATACCCAATTCCAATAACAAAAAATTCCTTACTAACACTTCTTGTAGATTTTGGTTTTAAGTAGTGATATTTCTCAAATAGAGATCTTTGTTCTTTTAAAAACATTTGAGCATCATTACTATCAAATACTTTTATAACAAAGTTTCCTTTTGGTTTTAAAAATTGTTTTAAGTGATAAAAACACATCTCAACTAATTGCAAGCTTCTTATTTGGTCTACAGATTTTACTCCAGTCGTGTTTGGGGCCATATCAGAGATTACCACATCAAACTGATCCTCTACGCCCAAGTCTGTTAATGATTTCACGTCATTAATATCTTTTTGAAATACTGATACATTCGGGATTGCTTGAAGTTTAGTATTTATTTCTCGAATATCGATTCCAACAACTTTTCCTTCATCGCCAACTTTTTTTGAACAGTATTGTGTCCATGAACCAGGATGATATCCAAAGTCTACAATGCAATCACCTTTTCTGATGACTTTATACTTCTTATCAATTTCTTCTAGTTTATAAACACTACGGGCAAAATAATTATCTTTTTTTGCTTTATTATAATAGTGATCTTTTACTTTAAATCCCATTCATTAAGTCCAATTTAAGATGAAGAATATTTATATCATATTTTTTTATTTTTGAAATTAAAGTAACTTTGCTTATGTTAATTTTTAAAGCTGTTTGATTTATTTTTCCTTGATACTTTTTTAACTTATCCACAAGAAACCCTCTCTCAAAATAGGCCAGAGCATCGTAATAATCATCACTTGAAGATTTTTGGGACTTATTCACATTAACCCAATGGGGAAAGTGCAAGATTTCCACATCATTTTCAGCTACAAATACAAGATATTTTATAATTTGTTTTAATTCTCTAAAGTTTCCAGGGAAATTATACTCAAAAAGAAACTTTCTTACACTTGATGTCATTTTTAACTGATACTTTTTTTGCACAATTCTCTCTGAATTAAACTCATTTAAAATAATTCTTTCCTTCTCTGGGTTCTCACGTAAAGGCTTCATATAAAAAGGAAATGTACAGATTCTGTAATACAAATCTTCTCTAAACTTACCCCTTGTTACTAACTTTTGAAGATTCTTATGAGTAGCAAAAATAATCTGTCCTCTAAATATTTTTTTCAAAGTTGAACCAACTGAATAAAAAACTTTTTCATCAACAAGTGTTAATAGTTTTTTTTGTAGCTCTAGACTTAAATCACCTATCTCATCAAGAAAAAGAGTGCCATTTCCGATCTTTTCACAAAAACCTATTTTATCTGTATGTGCCCCAGTAAAACTTCCTTTTTTATGTCCAAACATTTCACTTTCAAATAACTGCTCACTTAAACTTGCTACATTCACCTGGATAAACTCTTCTTTAGCTCTTTTAGAGTTTTCATGTATCCACTTTGCAAGTGAACTTTTTCCTACTCCTGACTCCCCTAATAATAAAACCGACTCTTCAACAAATGGTAATCTTTCTTTTTTAAGCATCTATACCTCCGGTTCACTTTTTATACTCCTGTTGCCCCTGTTACAATTTACGACTTCATTTTTTTGCGATAAATTTCATATATGAAACAAGAACTAGCAAAAGATGTTTACACAAAACTCCTAAAAAAATGGCCAGATGCCCACTGTGAGCTTGACTACATAAGTCCCTATGAATTATTAATCGCAACAATCCTATCAGCTCAAACAACAGATATTATTGTTAACAAAGCATCTCCTTCACTTTTTAAAAGCTACCCAACTGCTGAATTACTAGCTGCTGCTAAATTAAATGATGTGGAAGAGCTAATAAAAAGCACAGGTTTTTATAAGAATAAAGCTAAAAATATTATCAAGTGTGCCAATGATTTAGTTCAAACGTATAGTGGTGAAGTTCCTAAAAACTTAAAACAACTTATAGCTCTTGCTGGTGTTGGAAGAAAAACTGCCAATGTTGTTCTAGGAAATGCTTTTAATATTAATCATGGTGTTGTTGTCGATACGCACGTAAAACGTTGTTCTAACCTTATAGGCCTATCAGATGAAACGAAACCTGAAAAAGTTGAAAAAGATTTAATGGAAATTTTCCCAAATGAACAATGGACCATGCTAAGTCACTTGTTAATATTTCTTGGAAGAAGAATTTGTATCGCTCGCAAACCACAGTGTTCTCTATGCCCTATTAAGGAACTATGCAAGAGCTCTAAAGTTGATCTTTAATTATATCCCAAATACCTTCACTGGCCCATACAAGATCACTATCAATCCTAGCACTCTTTAATTCTGTTAGTTTTGTTCCATTATGATAGAGATTAATCCCCCTATCAAAGCATATATGTGTCCCGGCCATAATATCCCAAATATTTTTTGGCTTTCTAGATATAACAAAGTCTCCAGCACCGCCTGCTAGTAGACCTAGTTTATAGGCGATACTGCCCTTTGGAAGAAATGTAAGTTTGTCTGTTGAAGGATGTAGCCCTTTATTAAACTCTGACCTTGAAACATAAGAGATAAGCTTTTCATTAATTAATTTTTTGTGCTTAGGAATAATTTTTTCTGAGAATATTTCGAATCCATTAAACGGATTAAAAAGCCACGAGAAATTTCTCCCATCAGATAAGTCTGAACTAAAATATACACCAAAAGAAACAACACATTCATCTACCCCTTGAGCTAACTCTCTAGTTCCATCAATTGGATCTAGAATAATCATTGGATAATTGAATGACTCTGGATCTTCTTCACTATAAAAATTTAAAAAGCTATATTTCCCCTGAACCTTTTCTTTAATAAGGTCAGATACAAACAAATCCATACTGGTTACAATCGTATTATCTTTTTTTGTACTTACCTCTAAGTTCGATAAATCATTAAAAACTTGGTCAAACTTTTGACGAATTTCTTTCTTAATTTCACCTAAAGTTGATAACAAATCAACATTTTTTATTGTATTCCGCATCACAACACTCGCCTTGCACAAACTATTCCACAGCAAAACCCAAGTTATCCACAATAGAGTTTCTTGAGTGTAATTGCAGCTACTGCTTTATAGCAACATATAAAAGCCGAGATTTCAAGGTGTTAAGTATGTAAACAAAAAGGGTAGTTACGCACCGACCAAACAAAAGCTGGTCATTGCTCGAAAATATTCGTAGTTATCCCCAAGAAATTATTCTTGGAGCGCTAAAAACTCCATCCAGCCATCTTCTGCTACAGATACAGCGAATATACCTTCCATACTTCCATCATCTTCAACAACACTTGTAAGCAACTTTACGTTACCTTCTTGGTCGACATAAACAAATGGATTTTCGGTAGGGGTTTCTTCTGTGTAGGCTTGGTAAGTTGATGTGAATTGATTAAACATCGATTCTGATAGAGTAGACTTAAGCAATATGACCTCCCTGCCACATATACTCATCCAAAGCTTATGCAAGGATGTCTTATATATATGATATAGGTTCATCATTCTTGCATCAAGGAAAAAACAATTTAAACGAATAATTTTAATAATTTACATGGTGTGTATGGACAATTCTTACATTTGATTTATATACTTATAAACCTCATCTTCGAGGAACATCTTACCAATGATTCTTATACGGCCTTCAAAGTGCGAATCAAGAAGACAAACTAGTATATAAAGCATGAAAATAATATTTCGCTTAGAGCGCAGCCTACTAATAGATTGAAAGATCCATTCTAATGGTATTAGGCTAAAAAAGGCGAGTATCCAGATGAATGAAAAACCTCTGAGATAAACGCTATTAAAAAATATTCCAAGTAGCATTATCGTAACAACAGAAAAAATGAGTTCTTTGAACTTCTTTTTTTCGAAAGACACATAAGATAGGCGGTCCCTAAAAAACCCAGTGAAGTACATAGCTGTTAAAATGGCCCCAAAGATCGATAGTGTAAAGAATGCTTTTCTATAAATAAACTCTTGAACGATACTAATAAATCCATTGATCCCGATACCATCAAAAAGTCTGCCCATTTCAAAATGAGAGACTAACACCATTAAAGAAATCGTGACTCCAAGAAGATTATATTTGAGCCATTGTTTTTTATACCAATTAGTGTGCTCCTTCAGAAACAATGTATAAACCGAAATCAAAGTTATTGGCAGGAGGTAGCTATAATTTATATTAATCATAGTTCCCCAAGCCAACACAAGACCTGTAAATAGACCAGATCTATAAGTAGCACTCTTAGTTGCCCACAATATGCTCCAGACCCATATTAATAGGTAAGTAGTTGTATAACTATCAATAATATTGGCACCAACAATTTTTGGTAATGACCAAGTAGAAACAATTGAAAAAACAGCTAGTATCGACAATCTTCGGGAGAAAAAGAATCTTACCACACAATAAAAAGCTAAAAGAAAAATTCCTAGTCCATAAAAGAAAACATGATAACTCCAAGCAAGATTATAAAGCTTAGAGTATTTTTGAAAAGGTAAGTAGTTAACTTTTAAAAAATTCCAAATCGAGAAGTGAATTTTTTCTTGAGGATCAAAATATAATTTTAAGGCCTCTATATTTTGGAATAAAGATACTTCAGGAAGAGAGCTTAAAAACATTACAAGAGCTATAAACAAAACCGTTCGCTCAAATGAATCCAAAAATTTAAACTCACCAAATTGGCCGGCCATGGTTTCTTCAATTATTTTTCCACGAGTAGGCCATGAATAAAATAGACCCATAGTTACAAAGAATACCCAGAAGGCGACTTCGGTAACAGCAAAAGGGAAGAGGTTTAGTATGTTATAAAAGAGTATGACAAATATATTTCCCAGAACTAAACGGTACAGTATTCTGTCCATGGAAGAGTTTGCCCTATAATAAATCTTGAGTCGATGATCTACCTCTTTACCCAATAAATACCATTGACCA
>CAXGOD010000071.1:0-8458 GCA_964011245.1 uncultured Bacteriovoracaceae bacterium
TAACATAACAACAGCCGTTGCTAGATCTTCAGCAGTTACATTATTTTCAGGATACATTTTATTATATTTTCTGTTTAGGCGATACAAAGCTTTAGAATCAAATCGATTAGCGTGAGAAGCAACAATAATATTAGTCATTCTTCTCATTTGTGCGAATTGTATTCCTTTAATTGTTTCCATAGTGAGAAACGTACCTACAACTGCCACACCGGAGCCAACTGCTCCAAGAATGGTATAAACTAAAGCATCCCATCCACCCATTAATAATGTGCTTGAAATAAATGCGGTATATCCTCCCACAATAAAGGCAGCAGGAGTTGCAACTAAAGTTGCAGGAGGTGCCCAAATTAAAAACCTTTTTAACTGTTTTTCTCTTAAAAGATAGTCATCTAAACATGTTTGTTCAAAGCCGATAGATTCATCTATCGCTTGCACTACTTCATCTTGATTGAAGTTTATCCCTTCAACTTTTTCTTGTGCAAAGGTCATCGTACTAAGAACTAAAGATAAGACTATAAGTAGGTTCTTCATATATCTCCTGGTTGTTTGAGATATAATTATACGCTGAAATCTATTAACCTAAGGGAAGTATTGTAAAAATGACATATCTGTAAAGGGAGTAGACATATTTTTAACGCCCTAGATATGACTTATAATCAAATTGTTCTCTAACAAAACTATATTTATTAAAACAATTATCATACTTACTACCAACAAGTATCTCTTTTGGATCTAAACTATGAGCTCGAAATATCATTTGATAAACACTTTGGGCTTTTTGTAGTTTGTTTTGCTCTTCTTCAAGTGAGAAGCTTGGGAAGGCCACGTAGCCATTTTCACGGGCATCAGGGTGTGTTGGTTCATATATAAGTAAGGGTGAAGAAGGATCCTCTATTGTTACACAATGACCTTTACTGCATGACTTAATAACTCGACGTTTATAATGGCCACCGCTTACGGTTCTTGTGGTTTTAATATTTGCTATATTGATACTATGAATATGTATCTTTTGGATGACAGTATTTAAATCCTGACAGAAGATTTCTAATTTATATTCTTTTGAAAATGCTGATGTAGATACTAAAAGAAGAATAATTACCAACCTCAATAAACCCTCCTGGTTAATTGGCCCATACATTTAAATTATATGGGCCTTTGGGAGTATTTTAAATCTTGGTTGTAAAAATAACTATGGTGTCTAAGAGTTAAACACTAAAGAGAAATAATCTTATTATCTAACATATAGGGTATAAGGATTTTTCCAGAACTATGGATTAAACCAATATCTGCTAAACCCTTTTTACCACTGAAGATTGTCGTCGTTTTACCTTTTGGAGTAATTTCATAAATTTTACCAGCTACCCAATCAGAAACCAGAAAGTTTCCATCATCTTTAATCTCTAATCCATCAAGATTACCAAGTGGTGCCTTTGATACGTATCTTATACGTCTATTTTTCAAGCTTATCGAATATAGCCTACCAAGTTTCTTAGTCGACCAATCAGTTGTAAGTCCCCAGGCGGCTACATAGAGTTTGTTATCATGTACTAACAGGCCATTTGGAGACTCATATTTTTTACCAGCTACAAAAGTAGTAACCTTACCTTTTAATATTTTATGAATCTTAGAAGTTAAAGTGTCCGACACATACACTGTTCCTGACTTTGTAATTGCAATATCATTTAAGAACTTAGCATATCTCACTATATAAGAAGATTTGACCTTAGCAGACTTGATATCAATAGCGTGAACTTTATCTATGTCAGTAACATATAGTATTCCTTTATGTGATCTCATTCCTTTTGGAGCATTAAGACCTGTTATCCACATAGAATTAAGCATCTTCCCATCTTTTGATACTAAAGAAATATGACCCCTTTGATCTTTGCCATCTCCGGCTCCATCTATATTAGCTATAAAGGCATAGCCACTTTCTTTATCAAAGTAGATTGACTCAGGATTCTTAATATCTTTTGAAAATTCCCAAGCAACTGGTGCCTTTTTAGTCATTGAGCATGACACACTTAAAAGCAAAATTACAAATAACTTCATAAACATTCCTTTGTATAAATTTATTGAGAAATTAAAGCATAAGTCATGAGAATAAGACACATAAAGAGAAATTGACTCAGGTTTATTAATAAACTCTCCGATACTAATGCCAGAAACCTAATAAGGAGAATTCGTATGCGTATAATGGTATCTATTTTGGCATTGGGCCTAAGTTTTAGTGCAATGGCCAAAAGTAAAACTGACTATAAGTTCTGTCAGGAAGCAGTGGATAATCTGTTTACAGTAGATAATTTAATTGAAGATCAATTAACCAATGGTCTTATAATTGGTTCTGAAAAAAGTTTTCCAGAGCTTGAAAAAGGTAGAACACCATTATTTTCGATTAATGAAAAAGGCGAACTTGATGAAGAAGAAAGTAAGGTTCAAGAATCATTTTCAGATGAATCAACTGGTGTTTACAGGTTTAGACTAAATGATGATTTGCTAAAAAAAGAAAAAGCTAAGTATGAATCAAATATGTTATCGATGATAAAAGCTGAAGAAGAAAACTATAAAGCTAAAATTAAAAGTGGGATTGCTGAACCAGAGAAAGGTCCATTAGCAAAACTTGGTGTTGTAAGTAAAGAAACAATTCCTGAGTTTGATGTGAAGCTACGTGAATACATTGTTAAAAAAGATGATAATGGTAGAGTTTTTTCAATTGAAGAGGTTGGTAACCGTTATTGTGAGTCATGTTCTCGTAAAGTTGAATTTGCATACTCAAAGAAAAAATGTCTCCCAAAGAATGTTATTGAAAAAAATTCCAATGGTGAAAATGCCATTGCTGCTAATGCTGTTGTTTGTAAAAACATGGAAGACATCAAGAAACAATTATTTAAAAAGATGAAAAAATTCAATAAATGTACAGACGTTATGAATAAGTACTATAGAGAGGCTGAAGAAAAAGCTTCAATTATGATATCTGAGTTAGAACAAGAAGTTGGTGCAAAAGAGAATTTTGTAGGAAGTGATTTAAACAAGTCTCTTCATACAATTAATGAAAATGCTGCTCTTCTTCGTGAGTCTGATGATATTTATGAAATTAGAAATGAAGCTCAAAGTGCATTACAAAAGTCTTATGACCAAATGCTTGATAACTGTGATCTTTATCTAGGTAAAGGTGTCGTGGATACTGGCTCTGTTTATAAAAATAAAAAAGGTGTTTTTGAAATCAAAAAAGACCGTACAGGTCGAAGGGTTGAAAATCCACTAGACGAATTAAGAAAAGTAAAAAAACAATAAATGTAAACGAATTAAGGGAGGCGAAAGCTTCCCTTTTTTTTTATAGAAACTTATCAACGCCAACTGTTTTACAACCAATCATACTTGCTACATTTTCACCGTTAATATAAACGTATGCTAGATCTATTGAAATATTATTAACTAATATTTCCTTATAACCTTTAACTTGAAAGTCTTTAAGACTGACACTGTCGGCAACAACGGGTTCTGGATAAGTAAACATACAAGCTTGGCAATAAAGATCAATTACAGCAATCTCATTTGCTTTAATAAATGAAGATATGATCTTCTTTGCTTTTAGTGCCTTATCTTTTGGTAAGGTACTACATTGATCCGCCCAGGTTAATCCTGAAAACATCAAAAGCATAAATGTCATAACTATTTGTTTTTTCATAAAACACCCAAATTAACTCTCTGCATTATACACATTGGTATTAAATTCTCAAGGGAAGTTGAAATATTTATATTTGCGCTCTATGATTAATAAATGAAGTATATATGCCTAATTTTATTAGTTTTTAATGGTCTTGCGCAGGCAAATAGTGATTTTATTACAAAAGACTTCTTAAATGAATGGTCTTCTCCTCTATATTCTATCGATGCTAGACCCACTATTTATACTGGTAGTGCTGTAACTGCACTTATTATTCTAGGCAGAGATTCAGGCTTTGATCATTTTCAAGAAGATATGGCAGAAGATGAACCAATGGGTGACCTTGCAGTTTTCGGTGATTATATGGGCCAATTAATCCCCAACCTGGTCTATATGGGTGGGATGTACTGGAACTATAAAAGCACTAAAAATACAAAGTCCTTAAACAGAAGTCTTCTTATGTTTAAAACAACTTTATACTCAGGCCTTACCACTGGAATTCTAAAAAGAGTTGTTAATCAAAAAAGACCACATGGTGGCGATAGACTTTCCTTCCCCTCTGGTCACACGACTACTGCCTTTGCCTTTGCTTCTGTTGTAGGTCTTGAACATAATAAGATCTGGGGAGTCGCTGCTTATACCCTTGCTGGGATCGTAGGTTTTAGTCGTATGAATGATGATGCTCATTATCTACATGATGTTGCCTTCGGTGCAACAATTGGTATGACCTATGGTATTTCTCTTCATAAATTACAGCAGAATCAATCTAAAGACTCATCTACGGCCTGGAGTATTCTCCCTGCAGATGGAGGTGCTATTGCCTCTTTAAGTCATCAATTTTAATAGTTTACGATTTAACTACTCAAGCATAATAACAACTCTCCGATAGTTTATATTCCCCAGTAAATATAAATTCCACTACTAGTATAATGGCGTGGTCAAGATTTGAATTTAATTAAAAAAAACCAGCATTAGACTTGATATGACATTTGCAAACACTGCGGACCCGTGTGTTCAGGTTGATAAGTTAAGCTTATCACTCAATTTGGCAAAAAGCTTAGATGGTTGTGCCAGCCCTTATGGTTTTTATAGATCATGAAGATAATGCTAGAAGCATAGAGCGATATACGAAAATTTACCTTGAAGAAAAAAGTGGTTATTGCAGTAGCTCAATCGAGTCTTCGCCTACACTTGAACCAGCTTTAGAGACAAGTTTTTCTAGATAATTAGTTTTTAAAACCGGAATATGTCGACGCGACTCCAACTATAAGGATCGCATTGAATTTATTACCATCTACCCTACACAAATCTGCATGAAATAATTTTTCTCTTTTACTCATGAGGTCACTTTCATAGTTGTCTATTTCTTCTTGAGTAATATTTAAAATTGTAATTATATATGCTTGGTATTCTTGTGAGATTTGATAATTTTGGTATTGATCTAATGGAAGTGGTTTTTTATCAATATGCATTTATTCTTCTTTTATAACCTTAAACTCAGCATCAATAATATCACCCTTAGGTGATGATTGTTTTTTTACTTTAGGAGCAGCGTTACTAGAGTTGTCCACAAAAGCAGATTTAAGCATATTTTTAATAAGAAAATAAAGTCCAATAAAGACTAAAATTTTAAAGATCATAGTTTGAATATGCCTAAGTTTTAGGAGAGTTGCAAGATTTTTAGAATATTTACTTAAGAGTCTTTAGCCTTTTCTTCTCTAGTTGCTTGTTTTTTGGCTTCTTCAGCTGCTTTTTTAGCTTCTTCTTCCGCTTTCTTTTTGGCCTCTTCTTTTTCTTTAGCTTCTTCAGCTGCTTTTTGCTCTTCTTCTATTTTCTTATCGATAGCGGCCTGCTTATTTTGTTGAACAGACTCTCTTTCTGCCTGTTTTGCTGCTTCTTTTTCACGGAAAAAGACGGAGTTTATAAAACGCCTAAGCTCTTTTCTTTCTTCTTCGCCGATACCATGGATAACCCCATAATAATCACTGGCTATACGACTACTTTTAGGTGCTGTTGCTACACTTACATACATTGGTGCTGGTAGATTTACCCTTAGGATCGTTCTACTTGCTAATTGAGTTTGACAGTTAAAATAAACATCGTTTTCAGAACAAGCAACTATTTGTATATCTAATTCTAACTCTGCATAACTAGCTGGGTGATCTTTTTCTAAGAAAACAGTTGGCACTTCATATTCTTGAACCGATTCATTTAATTTACTTTCAAGCATGTCTGCCATCTTATGAACTAACTCAGCAGTCAAGGCCACTGAATGAGTCATGACTTGTTTGTAGTTTAGTACTTTTTGTAGCTTGTCAGTTGTGTGACCTACACTATTAAAAACAATAATGAAGGGTTTATAGTCCTGTATCGTTTTAATAACTTTTACTAGGTATTGAAGAGTTCTTGTTTCATTAAAGGTGTAGGCAATATCTTCATTGGCCTCTAACTCTTCTGGGTCAACATCTTCCATATGGTAAACAATTAGCTGAGGATTTACTTGCAAGAGTTCTTTTTTTACATTTTGTAGATATGGTTGCGCCCTAAGAACAAACTTAAACTCATCAGTTAGAGGCTGGTCTTTATAAAAAACCATCTCTTTATCGATGACTAATGTTTTTAACATTTTTGATCTTGAGTACTTTTGATTATTTTCAACCCAATCTGACATGCGCTCACGACAATCTTTAATCATTTCTTCACGCTCATCAATGAGTTCTTGATAAACATCTTGCTCTTTACCATTAGCATCAACTGGATCTACAAACTCAAACCCAAACTCTTGAACATATGAAAAGTTATAATAAAGATCTTCTTGAACCTGAGATGCACATTGAACCTGAGAAGACTGAATCATTCCCTTTTTTAACCAATAATTATAAAGGTAATATGTACTACCGACATTAAGAGGAAGATTTGATTCAATTCTTACTCCATCAGGAGAAAGAATACCTACCTTGGAAGGCATATAAGCTGTTACATCATCACCTAACTTTGCAGTAGCAAAACCATGGTCTTCAAGTACATCAGGAAAAGCAAAACAAACTGAATCATAAACAACAGCGTCTAACTCTGCCCCTTTTATGTGCACACAACTAACTCCAGCTATAACAGCTCGCTGTAGTGGGCCAATTCCTTGAGTGTAATCAGTTAAGGCAATTATATGAGACTTGATAACACCATTTGTTCTAGAGAGAATACGTAATATATGTAGCATTTCTGAAGTGTGTTTAGAGACATCAATAAAAACGACTCTGGGTCTTCGGTCAAGGATATAAGGTATTAAAGTTTGGATTTCGCTTCCAGTAGATTTGTAAATATTTTCAAACTCTAACTTAGGGCTTTTTAATGTTCCAAATTTTTCTTTAAGAATAGACCAATAGCCAATATCCTCACCTATATACATACATAGGTGTTGATTTTTCGCTGTTTGTTTATCGTCTTTTTTAGAATCTTGACTCATATACAAATATTGTAACTACTTGTTTTTATTTTTCAAAGCTTTTAAATGGCTTAAGAGAAATTTAATGTTTAAATCTAGCGTATATTCTAGTTTTACCTGATAGTACTTAATCATTTCAATCAGATAAGCCTGTTTATTTTCATTCCATTCTTTCCAAATATCATCACCAATTATACTAATCTTTTTTTTTGTAAAACCTCTTGTCACCTTGAGCATTTCATAATGTTTTCCATTTTCAAAACAATAATGTTCATGAATTAAATGGAAATTTTCATCAATTAAATACTGTCGGAACTCGTGTATTTTTGTATGTGGACTAAGCAACAAAACATCTTCACTTCTAAGTTGACTCTTTAAGCCTTCAAGGATCTTTATCGCTAGAGGTCCACCTACACCTGCAATCACAATAAACCTTGGGGTATGCATATCTAATTTAATTTGAGATGCATCCTGATTTAATACAACGACATCACCTTTTGCCATATGCGCAGTTAATCGAGATAGTTTTTCACAAACTGATTTTACACGATCATTTAATGTGGTTTTGAAAGGGTTTAAATTATTGGAAACATTAAGGCCAAGGTGGCCGTGATCACAACAAAGATCATAAAAATGAATATTATCTGCATCCACCAATTCGTATAATGCAGATAATCTTTTACCTAAAGAAATTGAACTCATTTAGGTATTATAAAAAATTGTCGTAACTTTGTCCGTACTTTTTATCGTACTCTTCAGTAAAATACTTTCTTACAAAGTACTGTCCTGCTCTAATAGTCTCAATAAAATGATACCCTTCAAGCCTTCTAATAGTTTGATGAAGTATTTCAATTGATACATCGAAGTTTTTTGCAAGATCTTCATGAGATATGATGGGTGCTATACCAAACTTTGCATGTAAATTAGGCTTACACCAAGTAACTCTATATAGATACATCAAGAAGATGATCTCTACTCTAGTAAGCTTATAACGAATTAAAATATCATCAAAGAATAAATCAGGTATTTCACTTGTACTGGCCTTAACTTCACTTTCAACAGTATTTGGATTAAAAGGCGTATCCTTCTTTGGGTGATGAGAAGATAAAATTGATCTTAGGTCTTCCATTACTCCTCCTGGATGCTTGCGTTCCTTATTGTATTGTGACAAGTAAATGACTTAATTTCAACTGAATTTTATTTAGGCAAATAATTTACTCTAGTTCTTGAGTTATTTCATAAGTTCTAATAAGTGCACTATCAATCGCTCTTGATGTAATTCCTAATAAATCTGAAGATTGATATTCCTTTATGGCCTCTATGGTTACTCCACCTTTACTTGTTACTTG
>CAXGOD010000072.1:0-8355 GCA_964011245.1 uncultured Bacteriovoracaceae bacterium
ATAATGCTGCACCTAACAGAACAACGTTAAATAATGGCCAAACAAGTGTCGGAAAAAATTCTTCCCATGTTGTTGGAGCATTACCTCCAGCAGCTTGTGCACTTATAGAAATCAGTAACGATAGTAGTACTAATATTTTCATCTAGTTTCCTTTCGCAATTTTTTGTACAAGAGAGTTAGAAAGAGTTTCAGCTTCGCTTAAAACTTGATCTTTCTTTTGAGCAAGATCTGCTTCAATATCTTTTCTTGATGAATCTATATAATCATTGATTGTTTTTTCTTCGCCTCTATATTTATTTTCCAAATCTTTAGCAATGTCTTTTTTATTTAAGTCTAAATTAGCTTTTGCTTCTTTGTTTGCAGCACTAATTTTTTCTTTATATTCATTAGAAAGTTTATTAATTTCTTCGAATTGTTTTTCGGCATTTCCTTCTAATTTAACAGTCTTCTCTTCACGATTTTCAATTACATTTTGTAAGTGATCTAGAAATAAAAATTTTGCAAGGAAATACATTGCAGTAACAATTAGAAATTGTTGCCAAAGAGTTTCGTCAGCGCCGAGTTGCTTAAGAATGCCAATAACCATATCCATAGTTCGTAACCTTAATCTTTTTTTTAAGTTGAATTTAATGTGATTTTGTATTCTTAGAAGCGTTAATAGTCAAGTAAGATCTTACTTTTTGTCTTTCATTTTTGTTATACCGTGGAAGATTACTCCCTCTTCAACAATCAAACTTGGAGAGGTAACTGTACCCTCAAATCTTGCAGGTTTTCTAATTTCGACACGGGATGTCGCCTTGATATTACCCTTAACTGTTCCAGATATTAGAATAACGTTTGCATTGATGTCAGCATTGATCACTGCACCCTCAGATATAATAAGTGTGTCATTAGAAAAAATACTGCCAGTAACAATACCAGCAATACGAACAACACCATTAAAAGAAAGGTTGCCTTCAAAGCGGCAACCGTCCTCAATTATTGCACAAATTTCATTATTAGTGGCCATTAGATAGATCTCCCATGATCTAAATAAAAATTATTTTAGTAGATATTCATAGATATCATTAAAATCAGCTTCATTACTATATTTGATACTTATTGTACCAGAACCATTAGGTTTTGTCTTAATATCAAAATGATAATTAGTTCTTTTTTCAAGTTTCTGTTTAAGAGCATCAACTTTCTCATCAAAGAACTTATTTGATTGTTTAGGTTTGCTAATTTTCTTAGATTTAATTAGTTTTTCTAAGTCTCTAACAGAAAGATTATTATCTACAACTTCCCTAGCAAATCTCTTGATAACTTCATCATCTTTTTGAGCAACTAAAACTTTAGCGTGACCAAAAGAAAGTTCATCCTTTTGAAGCATTTTGATAACATCTTTTGGAAGTTTTAAAATTCTTAAAAAGTTAGCGATTGTAGATCTATCTTTACCAATCTGCTTTGCAACTTCTTCTTGCGTCAAATTAAATTCATTCATTAAAGAATAGTAAGCAAGTGCTTCTTCAACACAGTTAAGATCAGATCTTTGAACGTTTTCAATGATGGCCATTGCTGCATGTTCTTTTTCAGTAACTCTTTTAATTACGACAGGAACTTTTTCTAAACCAGCTAACCTAGAAGCTCTAAGCCTTCTCTCTCCAGAGATAAGCTTAAAGTTTTTGTCTTCATCAAGAGTAACAATTAAAGGCTGGATAATTCCATTCTCTTTAATTGAAGCTGATAGCTCCATGATCTCTTTGTCTTTAAATATTTTTCTAGGCTGCTTTCTATTAGCCTTAACCTTTGCAATATCAACTAGAACAAATCCAGCCTGAGCAGTATTATTCCCGATTGAAGTATTATCGATGTTACTTGCATTTAAAGGTGAATCACTATTTCCTAATAGCGCGCTCATCCCTTTTCCTAATGCACCTTTTTTATTTTTTGTAGTTGCCATTATATTCTCCCCTCTCTCTTATATTTGGTATTCGTCAAAACTAGGAATCTCATTAGATAAGTCCCTGTTAACTACCTTATCCATTAAAGACAATTGATCTGCATCTACACCTCTCTGTCTCTCTTGAAGGATAATTTCCTTGGCAACATTTAAATAAGCTTCAGATCCTTTTGAAGTTATATCGTAAATAAGTATAGGCTGACCGTGTGATGGACACTCAGACAGTTTTACATTTCTTGGAATAATTGTTTTAAAAGTTTTATCTGGAAAACAATCTCTGATTTCTTGAGCTACAGACTTATGAAGATTGCTTCTTCCATCATACATAGTTAAAAGAATTCCATCTAACTCAATATCTGGATTTAAGTTTTGCTTAATCAGCTTAACTGTATTTAACAGTTGCGCTAACCCTTCCATAGCAAAGTATTCAGTTTGCATTGGAACTAAATAAGCATCAGAAGCTGTAAAAGCATTTACAGTTAATAAGCTTAGTGAAGGTGGACAGTCTATTAGAATATAGTCATATTCTTTTAGAATTGGCTCTAGGGCCGTCTTTAACTTAGACTCACGAGCAAATGCTTGCATTAACTCTACTTCTGCTCCAATAAGGTTATTATCAGAAGGACAAATGTCTAAATGTGGTAATTCTGTTTCATAGATACAATTTTCAATATTCTCACCACCGATCATGGCGTGATAAATATTTGCATTAGTAAATTTTTCTTTTTCTAAACCAACAGCAACACTTGCGTTACCTTGAGGATCTAAGTCAAGTACTAATGTTTTTCTTTCGGCAGCTGCTAAACTTGCAGCTAAGTTTACAGATGTTGTCGTTTTACCAACTCCACCTTTTTGATTTGCAATCGCAATAACTCTAGCCATTTATATCTCCCGATATTGTGTGTTTGTGTACTATATTTTTAAAGAATTGATGAAAGTTTGACAAGCTGTTTAATATCATTTGTTCTACGTAGAACATTTTTATTTTTAAAACCTATCAAAATTCGATGTTCTGTACCCGGAACATCGATTTCCTTCTCTTCAATTATTTCCCAATCTTTTTGTGCTTCTTTAACTTGATCCTTCTCTATCTCATAGAAATTAGGTCCCTTATAAAAGAAAACTGTAATATTCTTATCTGTACTTATTTTTGATAAGAAATCATTTACTTTTCCCACAGCTTTTAAAGTTACTACACATTCTTTATCAAAAAAGAAGTTTTCTAATCTACTGTGAATAAACTTAGTATTTCTAAGTCCAAGCTGCTCAGCCATTTCACTCACAACGACACATTTCTTATTTCTCGTTTCAACACCAACGAATTGTACTTCAGGTAGTAATTTGGCCATTGGTACAATTGGAAATCCGCCACCAAATCCTACATCAACCATTAACTTAGATTTGTTGATAAGACTTTTAAAGATTGTGGATACTTCGTATGGTTTTATAGAATCAATTATTTGTTTAGCTTCAAACTCATTGAATTCATTGATTCTTGTAAGGTTTATGCCCTTATAGTCTTCTGTTAATAACTTATAGTATTTTCTTGAAAATTCTTCCATTAAAAAGCCCTACTTGCAACAATTGCTAAGGTTGCAGGTCGAATCCCGTCTATTATTTTTAACTGTCCAAAAGTAGTTGGTTTGATCTTAGATATACGTTGTTTACATTCAAAACTAACATTATCAGAACCCATAATGTCTTCCCAGTTTATAGAAAGGTTATCTAGTTTTCCTACTTTTTTATATTGAATTTCAGCCTTATTAATATAGCCGCTGTACTTAATTGATACTGCCAAACATCTAATTGTTTCACGTGGAACATTTATCTTACAGAACTCTAAGAACTTCTCTAAAACCGCTACAGGATCTATTGTAGCAATTTTTAAAACTTCAGATATATTTAATCTTCTTGGAACGTCTAGCTCAATATACTTTAAAAACTCATCATTTGGGTTAATAAAGTAAGAGCAAAGCAATTCATAAAGATTTTCGTAATCATTTATAAAATTTTGGTTATAGATATCAATTGGACTATTTAAACCAAGTTGAGCTCTATAAGGAAAAACACGTAGAACAGCATTGTCCTCGCGTACATATAATCTATTTTCATTCCTAGCTGTAAATAAACGATAAGGCTCATCTCTAGTATTAGAAATTAAGTCTTCGATCATAACACCTATATAAGTATCGCTTCTTTTTAACCTGAGTTCTTCCTTACCCTCTAGTTTTAAAGCTGCATTTACTCCAGCAATATAACCTTGAGCTGCTGCTTCTTCATAACCACTTGTACCATTTACTTGGCCTGCGAAATAAAGGCCTGGAATCTCCTGGTGTTCAAGAGAATAATTTAACAAAGTTGTATCTATTACATCGTACTCAACAGCGTAACCATATACCTCAATTTTGGCATTTTCTAAGCCTCTAATTGATTGGATAAATTGCTCTTGAACCTCTCTAGGAAGGCTTGTTGAGATTCCACTTGGATAAACTGTATTCATATCTAAGCCTTCTGGCTCAATGAAAACATGGTGTGTATTCTTGTCTGGATATCTATTAGCCTTGTCCTCTATACTTGGACAATAGCGAGCACCGACACCTTGAATTTGTCCATTATACATAGGAGAAGATTCTTTATTGTCCCTAATTGTTTGCATTGTCTCGGGTGATGTTCTAGCTAAAAAGCACGAAACTTGGTCCAGATTTCTTTCATTATAATCACTAAAAGCATGAAAGTTTCTAACAGTATTATCACTTGGTTGCTCATCAAGGACACTGAAATCAATACTATTTATATTAAGTCTAGCTGGAGTTCCTGTTTTAAACCTTGCAGAGGTAGTTTCTATATTCTTAAAGAATTCTGATAAAGAGTTAGAAGACTCTGTATCATATCTCCCACCTATTGTTTGCTCACTACCTATATGCATTTTTCCATTAAGAAATGTACCTACAGTGAATATAATTTTCTTAGTATTATAGGCTCCATCGGTAGTTTGTATTTCAAAGCCAGTATCAGTCTTAGTCAGACCATCAACTTTCTCTTTTATAATAGATATATTTGAAACTTTATTTAGAAGATCTTCTGCAAAGACAGCATACTTTTCTTTATCTATTTGAACTCTAGTAGAGTGAACAGCATAACCTTTAGAATCATTTAAAGTTCTAAACTGAATTCCGGCCAAGTCTGCAAGCTTACCTATTACTCCACCAAGAGCATCCAGTTCTCTAACTACTTGGCCTTTGCCTACACCGCCAATAGCAGGATTACATGGTGCTGAAGCTAAACCTACATTTGGTAAAGTAATAATCGCAATATTTAAATTTTTAAATTGTGATGCAATATAAGCGGCTTCTACACCGGCATGTCCCCCACCAACAATTGTGATATCAAAATTTCTAGTCATAGCTCTCATGTTCTACGTGGAACAAATCCTAAGGATTACTTTCCAATACAAAAATTATTAAAGATATTATGCAAAACGTCGTCCGGCGAAACTATACCAATCAATTCAGAAATACAATGGCCTATGCTATTTAATTCAGAGGAAATAATTGAAATATCACTTTCTATTGAGCATAACTGCTTGAAATTACCAAGATCTAAATATAGTTTATTTATAACCTCTTGATGACGATCAATTAAAATAGGATCATTTTGAATAAGGGATAAATATTTATTGTTTACTGAAGTTCGTAAAAATGTAGAAACCTCTGATGCATTATCGATTAAACTTGCCCCGATAGGACCAAGATTTAATGGTTCTATAGGACCACTTTTATCTGCCCCCATAGGACCAAGATTTTTTGGTTCTATAGGACCACTCTTCCCTGCCCCGATAGGACCAGAAATTACTGGTTCTATAGGACCATTTATTTGCCAATTTATATTATCAAGCTCTGCAATTACCGTATTAGAAGCTGCTTTGAAGTTTTCATTATCAGTATGTGTAAAGATAATTAAATCGAAATTAACTGATTTTACAGCCTTGAAAAAATCAATATTAAATTCAAATGGATTAATAAGTAATATTTTGAAAAAGCTTGTTTCCAAAAGATCCAAAGATTTCTGTATCCCCTGAGACTCTATATTGTCATCTGTAGTTCTAATTCCAGCAGTATCAATTAATCTACAAAGAACATCCCCAATTTTTATATTTTCAGCAAGATAATCTCGTGTTGTACCAGCAATATCAGAAACTATAGCTCTATTATCATCTAAGAGAATATTAAAAAGTGAGCTCTTACCTGCATTTGGTAAACCAACAAGTGTTACTTCTGGATTTATAAGATTTAATCCTGTGTTGTCCGCATGATCTTTTAATTTCTTAACTTGATTAAATAACTGTTTAAATGTTTCATCAAACTGACTTTTAGCTGCTTCCTCACCCATATCTTCTAAAAAATCTATTGAAAGCTCTACAGCTGATTTATGAGCTATAAACTTTCTCTGTAAATCCATATAGTTATTTTGAAGTTTTCCATTTAATAGAGAGAAACCTTGTTGCAATGAAAAATTTGAATTTGCATTAAGTAGAAGATCTAAACCCTCTATTTGTGAAAGACTTAGTTTATTATTTTTTAGGGCTCTGTAGGAAAACTCACCTGGGTACGCGTTTCTAAATCCACAAAAATCAATAAATAGAGATATTATTCTATCAACGTTGAAAGTATTTCCATGTACAGAAAGCTCAAGGATATTTTCACCGTTATAACTATTTGGACCTTTAAAAAAAGTTGCAACTACTTCATCATAAATTACATCTTGATATTGAATTTTACAGAAATGAGCATATCTAGGTTTAATACTCTTAGGATCTATACTTAGAAACTCTTTAAAAATTTCTAAGTCCTGGAACCCAGACAATCTAATAATAGCAATTGCACAGTTAGAATTATTATTCGTACTACAAGCTATAATTGGATCGTCTGAATATAGAAACTTCATTTTTTTATACGCGTTTAAATACAAACAGCTGTTGTAACATTGCTACGACAGTTGATACGAAGATATATAAAGTTAATCCTGCAGGGAAATCTTTCATAAATACAGCAAAAATTAACGGCATAAACATCATTAACTTCTTTTGTGTTGGATCTGCAGTTGTAGATGGCGTAAGTTTTTGGTGAAAAAACATAGCTGCGGCCATTAGTACTGGTAGTACATAATATGGATCTTTTTCACTTAGATCTACGATCCAAAAATAAAATGGTGCTTCTACTAATTCAACAGAAGAGTATAAAACTCTATAGAAAGCAAAGAAGATAGGCATTTGTAAAAGAAGTGGTAAACATCCACCTAATGGATTTGCACCAGCTTTTTTAAACAAGGCCATGGTTTCTTGCTGCATCTTTTGAGGATCACTTTTGAATTTTTCACGGATTTTCGTTAGCTCTGGTTGAACATCCTGCATCTTCTTCATACTTTTAAATGACTTATATTGAAGTGGGAAAGTGAGCATTCTCATTAATAGAGTTAAAATAATAATAGAGATTCCGTAATTTGGAAAAATTGTAAAGAAGAATTGAAGACCTCTTAAAATAGGAACTGCAAGAATCGACCAGATACCGAAGTCTACAGCTAAATCCATATTGTTACCTAGATTTGCAAGAGTATCATATTCTTTTTTAACAAAAATCTGCTTATAAGAAAGAGTGTTTGTAGCCTTAAGATCTTTAACAGTATAGTTACCCTCTTCAGTAATCTTATAAATCATTGGTCTTTTTTCTACAACAGTTGCGAACATGTGATAGTTGAAATCCATTCCAAACCACTTAAGTTGTTTTTCGCCTTTATCATCACTTCCTACACTAACTGTATCAAGATCATCTGATAAAATAGTAAAAAGCTTCTCTTTTCCACCAGTCAGTTCTTCTTCTCTTTCGATAAATTCAAATTTGTAACTAAAAGGAGTTGTTGAAAGAAGGTTTACTTGTAAATAACCCTTCTCATCTAAAGATACAGTACCCGTAATTGTTCCATCATTAGATTGAACTTTTAATGTCTGTGCATTCTCTTCTGTTATATTGAAATAAACTTTTGCATATTTACCAGTGTTATTAATATATAGAGAGTTATTATCACTTTCTTTAAATACTGTTTTGAAGTCAAAATGAGACTTTTTAAATACCGCGTTCTTAACTGTTAAGTAGTTATCAAACGTATAAAGATTATGTTCACTTTCTAAAGTATAAGTTTTAACTTCTGTATTAGTCTGAACTTCTTTAACTTGACTAGCATCAACTTTAATTACTTCATTTGGTTTTGCTGCACCTGCTTGCGTTGTAGTAGTTTTTGACTCAACACTTTTTGGTGGAGTAATAGCAGTTGGTGCAAAAAAGTATTGCCACCCAAATAAAATTACGCCTGATATTACTACTGCTAAAACAGCTCTTTTTTGATCAGCACCCATATAT
>CAXGOD010000073.1:0-8313 GCA_964011245.1 uncultured Bacteriovoracaceae bacterium
ATATTAGAGAGTGGCTTATTGAAGAATCTAAACTCTAATTAGTACAAAATTATACCTAATATACACGCACGATAAGAAACATTATCGTGCAGTGCGTTGCTTTTTGTTCCTTAATTATAGCTACTTAGAACATAACCTTTAGCAAGAATACTATTAAAAATAAGAACCCCATAACATAAACCAATACTTCGCATCCCGAGCCTCAGCTTGCATGCGGTCCCATTTGAATGGAATAAATATTCTAAGCTCCTTCATCTTTGATCCAATTAAAATATTAAATCCTAACAAAACGATTAAAGCAGCTGCAGTTTATACAATATATTTCAGTATGAAATCATAGGTTGTTTGGTTGATGGATAATAACCCTATTGCCATGCCAGTTATTATCCCACCAATTATAAGATTTTCTTTCATGTATTACATTCCAAAGCCACCAAAAGACATATTTAAACCAGAATTGCTTGAAGCAAATGGAGCTGATTCAAAGCCAGCGCTATAACTTTTTTGCTGATCAACTCGGTCAGAATTTTCAATATGCTTAGTGATAAGCTCTTTAGTTGATTTATTAAGCTTTCTTTTCTTTTTAAGCGCTAATACATGCACGCGATTAAGCCATGTAGTACACATACCTTTGGTTTGCTCTAGTGTATATTCCTTTAACTGAGCGTCTGTCATTTCTGGAGCTGTTGCGCCTCCAACAACTTCATTTGAAGATCCTGAAAATTGGTCGTCTGATACAGCATATCCCCAATTATTGTATTGAGAATATTCAGTTAATGCATCTTTATCTTGAAGACATTGGTATAGAGTTTCTAACTGATCTTGTGAAAATAACATCACACCATCAAACTTATTAGATTGATACTGGGCCTTAAGGTGTCCAGCGACAATTACTTTTCCCCTTCAACGACAACTATAATTACCCATCAAATCTAAAGTCCCCCCAAATAACTCAATAAGCGAAAGAACTGGATTTTATAAAAGAACAGCCTAAGTATACGTTTTTATTTGGGGACTTACTCCATAATGGATTAAATACTCAGTCTCTGTGTGTTCTTTCGTATCTAAGTCATTGAAAAAATATGTTGGTGTCAATTCCTTTTACACCAACATATAATCTCTTCTGTAGCTATCGAGAATAATTCAAATCTAATTTACAATCATAAAGGTAAAGACATTATTAACACGGTTTGATTTAAAACCATTTAGTTTATGAGTATAACTCAGAGGATGAATATGAAGAATTTAGTATTAGGAATGATGTTATTAGGAAGCTTTTCGGCATTTTCTTTTCATGAATATGAACGACTATCAGTAGAGTGCTCTATTTCTGGGGACTCAAGTACGATTACGAATATTGAGCTTAAGCCATTTGGAAAGACTTTAGATTTTAAGTTCATAGTAACGAAAGTCAAAAATAGTTCTGAGGTAGTTAGATTGGAAGTTATAGATGATCAAAGTGTTATTAATAAAGAAGCTCTTAGCTACGTAGCAATAAAAGGCGAAAGAATCGGAGAATTTCAGTTGGAACTATCTCAAAATGAAACAAATACTTTAATCGATTATTTATCAGATAAAAACTCGATAGTTCCTCCTCGTGGAGTTAACTATAGTGATTACTTTGGAAATTATCTTTCTGAATCTCAAGGATTTTCAGATCGAATTCAATTGCACTACGCTCCAACAGAGAATGATGGACTATCGTATCACTTAAATCTGAAGTGTTCTAAAATCAAGTACGATGAATAACTAATTTAAAATACAAACTATGATCATAAAAGCTAGGAATTAAAAAAGTTCCTAGTTTTTTCATTTTAGAAGTAATAAATCAAAATCAAAACTATTTCACTCAGTAACAGTATTTAGCAACCCAAAAACATGGCCAGTACATTGACAGTAAGTACTGGCGATTATTACTTATTTCCTTGAACTTGCTTCTTTGGCCCTAATACTTTCATTGGTAAATTCTAAAATTGTTGAGTGGTGAACGAGCCTATCAACTGCTGCTATTGTAGTCATAGGGTCTTTAAATATCTGATCCCACTTGGAACACTAAGTTACTAGAAATCATCACACTTCTTCTCTCATATCGATCAGCAAGTAGAGTGAATAGAACTTCCATCTCATCACGACTCTGCTGAACATAGCCGATGTCATCAAGGATTATAATATCAAACTTATCAAGACGCTTCAGAGCATTTTCAAGGTCATAATCTTTCTTGGCAATAAGAAGCTTCTCAACAATTTTAAATGTCGGAGTAAAATAAACACTTGTATTATATCTGAGTATTAATTCCCGCCCAAGTGCTCCCAGCAAATGACTTTTACCTCTGCCGGAAAGTCCAAAGGCCAAGACATTGCTAGCCTCATGAACAAACTGACCTTTCAAAAGTGAATTGAAGGCTTTTCTAATTTTTGTTGTTAGTAACTTTTGATCAAGGGTCTCAAAGGTATATTGAGGAGGTATTTTGGATTGTTTAAGAAGTCTTGCTGTCTTCATTTCTTTTCTGTGATCCAGCTCACAAAAGCTTAGCTCCTTTAAAAACCTCTCGTAACTCCAGTTACCTCTATCAGCTTTCTTTTCCATGGCTTCAAAATTTGAAACAAATGTTGAGAGTTTTAATTCTTTTAATAATTCATTGGTAGCAATTTTCATATTCTTCATCTCCTTTATTTAAAAATAAACTATCGTATATACTCAGATTGGGTGTCAGTTTGATTGAATCAATGATTGATTCTTTTTCTACAATAATCAGCTCTGCGATGAGTTCACTGGAGAATATCTGGTCATTGTCAGATAATATTAAATCAATTGCCACATCAACATCATCTTCAAAATTATCAGCAGCTAACTTTAGGATTCGAAGATATTCAAGTGTTGCCTGACGATGGGATTTGCTCTTAATTAATTCATCATATGCAAGTTTGAAGTTATCAGTTGGATAAAGTTCATCCCGATATTTATAATTTTCAAAAGCAGCAGGCTTTCTGATTAGAGAGCGAATAAGGTGGCGATAATCAATTACTATTCCTCGATCACCCAATACTCGTGACATGGAGAAAACGAGATCGGCTCCAGAATACAGATCAATCTTATGCTCGTAGATTCTTGCTTTGAGTTTTGATCCAATAAGTCTCGAAGGTACAGAATATGTAATTTTTTTAATATTAGCCGTGCTTCTATTTCTGACTATAATGTATTCTTCTTGATATTCAGGAAGAGGACTTGCTGGAATTGTTATTAATCTTGGGAGTTCTTCTTCAAATTTTACTTTTCGTTTGAGGTTAGCTTTATCAATGACTATATTTATAAAATTTTGATATTCAAGTTCATTTTTGAAGCTTTTACTACCTCTTATTATTAAGGCCTGTTTGATTTTATTCTTTAGATGTCCATTTAAAGATTCAACAACTCCATTTTCATTTGGGCTCGCAACATTAGTTTTCTGAGCTTTGATTCCATAGTAGTCAAGGATTTGAATATATTCATCATTAAAAACTCTTTTTTTCTTATCTTTGCAAGGCTTGTGAGTTGCAGCAGAGCTATTGTCAACTTGAAGAATGACAGGAGCTTTACCAACAACACGGTAAAGAAAGTCACGCAGTCCTTTTTTAATTGAAAGAATAGACTCTGATCTACAAATTGTAGCAGACTCAATATTTAAATGATTAAGAGTAAAGTGAGTTAACTTGTGTTTGAAAAATTGACCATTGATTTCAATGGCAAATTTATTCATATCCAACCAATCAAGTTGGGCCATCTTTCCAGGAATTGTTAGCTGATCAAAGTAAACTTCTTGATCATGGCCATGTTTGATTCTCCATTGCTTTATACGACGCTGAAACGTCCTAAGTTGATGCTCCTGAAGACTTTGTGGATACTTTTCAATAAGGTGTTCAAATAAGGACTTGGCCTCAATATCAGGGTTTTCTTTAAGAAATTCTTCAGCTAGTAGCCATACTTTTTGAAGGTTATCAGGTCTTGTTCTCCATTGGCGATCCTTGATTGTCCGTAACCATTATTTGCACCTCCTGTGCTTTTAATAGTTTACTGATTGAATCAAATTACTGGGTAATTATAGTTGTCGTCGATGGGTAGTTTATATTGTCGTCAGCCAAACAAATGTATTATTAAGAATTTGGCCAAAATCAGAAGTTGATAAAATTAATGTGAAAATAAATAAGTGTCTTAGTTTCATACAGTCTCCTTAATTTTGAGTATTTTTTATACTTTTTTTATGCTTATTTTCTCTATTTAGTTAAAATATTTGCACTTGTTATGCCAAAAAATGGCCTATGTGATAATTTTCAATGTCTCCATATTTGGTTTACATAATCCATATTTTGTGTACCAATAGGATATATGAAAAAATTAGTAAAACAGACACCTAAGGTACTTAAGAAATTAAAAGAAATAGAGTTTTATACAGGTCTTGGTGACGGTCTAAGGCTTAATTATGAGTTTTTGAAAAATTACAATTCAAATGAAACCCGTAAGGCCTATTACAATGATTTAAAACATTTTTTCGACTTCTACCATATGGCCTTTGCTAAAGCGCTTAAAAACCCAAAGGAAGTTAAACGAGTTCATATAATTGCCTATAAAGACTTTTTGATAGATTGTGGTGGAAATGATGGAGGTAAGGCCAGCAACCTTACAGTACGCCGTAAGATGGCCACGCTTAGCAGTTACTTTAAGTTTATGATGGAAAATGATGTTATGAATCATAATCCAGTTGATGGCATCAAAAGACCTAGAAAAAGTCCTGACAAAGGAACTGAATGTTTAAGCCATAGACAGGTTCGATTGCTTTTAGATTATTTAGATATGAACATGAAGGCAAAAGGCGACTTTACCACTCACCTACACCGTTGTTTGATATATACCCTTTTTTATACAGGAATTCGTGTTACTGAACTCATAAACATAAAGCGAAAAGACTATTTCACATATCAAGGAACTCCTGCTTTTAGAATTAGGGCCAAAGGAGATAAGCTTAGAATTGTTCCAATTCACTCAAAGCTAAAAGTCGTTTTTGATGAGTACTTAAATATAGTTCGTAAAACAATTAGAGAAAAACAAAGTAAAAACCTTCAAGCTGATGATTATATGTTCTTTAGTTTGATGAATAATAAGAATTCGAATCGAAAAAATATTTCTCGCTATGGTGTCTACAAAATAATTAATAAGAATGCATTTGCTGTTGGGATTAGATCTAAAATTAGTCCACATAGTGCTAGGGCGACATTGATAACAAACTTGTTGGAACAAGGCCAAGACTTATATGAAGTGTCTCAAAGTGTAGGACACGCCAATACGGAAACAACCAAGATTTATGATAAAAGAAGAAGGTCAGTACAGGATAATGTTATTGTTGAGATAGAATATTAGGATTTAGTCTTCTTTTTTCGCTTCAGTATTACCAAGTAAACTATCAATAAAGTTTACATCAACATTCATTTGCTCGTTACCACTTGATGCTCTGGAATCTTCTTGGTTTAGAAGCTTGTCATACTCTTCATATTTTTCTTGAGTAGACTCATCACCAAACTTAGTCATTCCTTCAAGTTCAATATCTCTTTGGTATGAAAGCTCTGTCGATTCCGCATCTTCACCCTCTCCAATTGTAGCAGACATATATGAAGAGATTACGTTGTTATACTGAAAAAGAGTTTGGATTGTCTCTTTTTGCTTTTCAATATTATCTATAGATTCAACAGCTAAGACATTCTTATCTTGTTCAAAGTTATCTGCTACTGGTGCACCAGGAGCTGCTGGATCATTATTTTTTTGAGTTAAACGATTAAATTTTTCCATCATAGAGTGCTTTAAAGCCTCACGTTCAGATTTGTATTCATCTGATATTAATGTTTTTAAAAGGTCTGTATTTCCATTTTCTATTTCAGGTATATACTTACTAAGCCCATGTTTAATTAAATACTCCTTGATAGATTCGGGGTCATCAAGCTCACTAATCTTCTTTAGATAGAGTTGTGTTTCTGATTCAAGATCTGCTGATATGTTTTTTGCATTATCTTCATCTAGATCACTTACTAGTTTTTGACATTTTTCTTCTGCTGCTAAGCTCCCATCTGTTGCAATACATTCTTCTCTTAGCTCTTTAATCTCATCTTCAGACATACCGATTTCAGCTTTTCCCGCTAATTCAGATGATGAAATCGTTGTAATTTCTTCTACCGATTTTTCACCACTTGCATTACCGCTTTGATAAAAACCACCTTGATACATAGAACTACTTAAACCAGTATTCTTACGTAAGCCTTTATTATGATCATCAATAACATCTAGAGTTGCTATATTTTTTCTGTATTGCTTAAGTTTGGCCATTAATGAACATGCTTTATGTCCGGCCATCTCTGGTTTTTTTGCAAGAATTGGAACTCCTAAATCTTTACATATTGCATCCTTTTCAGGACCACTTTCAACTGTATAAACGTTTCTACACTTGTATACTTCACACATATTCTTAACAACAGAGAATGCACAAAATTTATACTTATCACGCATATACTCAGGGCCTAATTTGAATTCAACTTCTTTGGCAGTATTTATAAAGCTAGAGTTTCTAACTTGTTTATAATCAGGTGTACCATCGGATTTTTGGACTTTAATTACACATACATTTCCATTATCATCAGCAAGTTTTTTATTACAGGCATCGTTTAGTTCGTATTCATATGTGTTCTTCCAAAACGTTTTAGAATTATATGAAAAGGGTGCATTAGATGTCTTGTCAAGACTATACGATCTTACGTATTTACCATTTTCTTCTTTAACATCAAAGTCAACTTTAACAGCAGATCCTGCTAAAGTTGTTAGTACTAGAGGACCAGATGTGCGTGGTATTTCGTACTTTTTTGAACATGATTTTGGATAGGCACCACTTTTATCAGCAATACAATGATTAACAATTGTATTTGGTTCGCCTTTTATACCAAGATTTACTAAGCAGTAACTTGAAACTTCCATTAATATATTCTTACCGACTTGTGATCTATAAAGCTTAGAATAAACTTCATGATCAACCAGCTTTCTCATTTTTCCTTTTTTCGCTTCTCCATAAAGAGCATTGGATAGCCTTTCAGAAAGATACTTACGTATAGAAGTTGAATTTTTCGAAGCATTTAGATCAAATGATTTAAGATTTGTTTTATCAGCAAACTCATCAACATTAATTTCGCTAAATTTCCCTTGAATACATTTTTCAACTTTTTCCATAGTGTTATTCGCTGCATTCTCTTTACATTCTAGAAAAATTTCACTTTGAGATAATTGATCCTCTAAATCTTTGGCCTTAGCAGAAGCAAGATAGTTATCAGTTTCTGCATCTTTTAATTTACTCTTACCAGTCTTGGCAATCGCAAGAGCTTGAGTAAATACGAATATAAAAACTAATAATAACTTCATAACTAATTATAATTCCAAACATTACTTAAGCTTATGCCTAAGATTAGAAATAACATAATATCAATTACTTATCGGCTCTTTTTGGGATGGTCTTAAGGATAACAATTGCCAATAATATCAGCAAGATAGCAGCAATTTGAGCATATCCGTGAAAACACAGATATGGCATGGTAAGGATGATTGCTATTTCTATAGGTGCAACAAGCAGATAGGTCATGGCAAATTTTTGCATAAGCTTTATATTTTCTTCTTCAGTTGTAACGATATTCACTAGTGCAAGTCCGTAGACCAGACCTCCTGAAGACCAGCCCCAGGTAAAAAGACCCTTTTCATAAACATGTTCATCAAAAAACCTTGGAGCCAAAAATAGAAAGTTAAAAATGCATAATGAAATACCAATAAGGGCCATAATAAAAAGTGGAATGATAAATTCATAAATTACACTGAACTTAATTGAAAGAATTCCAAGTACAACTAAAAGATCTGTAGCTTTATTAGAAATAAGGCCTAGTGATTGGTTATTAAAATTAAATTTATTTCTAGTAAATAAACGCACAAAAAAACTAAAAGAGACTGTTAAAACAAATAGAGGAAATTGAAAGTTTAAATAGTCAGTTAATATGGGTTTGATAAAAAAAGCAACAGCTACAATTGAAATGATTAATACCAATGACTTTAATTCAATCTTAGGTATTTTAAATTCAAGTTTATTTTTGACTTTGTAAGTTGAAAAGACTCTCTTACTTCTCCCCCATAGTACCCACAACATCCCACCAATAATTGAGGTAAAAGTCCCTACTGTGGCCATCGCCATGGTTAAGGATTGAACATGCCCTTGGTGAATACATAGAGCGTATAAGTAATAATTACTTTTATAATGATTA
>CAXGOD010000074.1:0-8225 GCA_964011245.1 uncultured Bacteriovoracaceae bacterium
ACTAGGTGCTGAACTCACGCTTTGTAAGTTTCCACTTGGAATATCACATGTGATTAAAGAAACGGAAGGAGATTTTAAATTTTTAAAAAGACCACCATTTTTAATTTTAGATATACTCTTTCGTATTAAGTTAAAATCTTCAATTCCAATTCCTGAACTTAATAACTTTTGGTTTATTCCCTGAATCTTTTCAAAATTGACTTCTTTAGGAAATGCTTCAACTAAGGCACTAGCTCCTCCTGATAAACAAAAAATTAAAAAATCATTCGAAGAGATTTTTTCTATAAATGAAAGGGCTTGATTTCCTGCCAAAAGAGAATTTTTATCAACAACAGGGTGTGAAGACTCAATTGTTTTAAAGGGAAGCTCTTTTAAAGCATGATGATACTTCGTAATAACTAATGCATCTTTAACTTTAATGTCCGAATTTTCTAAGATTTCATAAATTGCTTTTGCTTCAAAAGCAGCGGCTTTACCCATGGCAAGTAGGTAAACGTTAGCAGTTTTATCTAGATTAAAATGTTGATCACCAATTGTAAGACAAAATCCATAGGCCAGTATTTTTTCTTTATAAAGACACTCAGGCTTTAACTGGCAAAAGACTTGTTGAATTTGGGGAATTAGTTTCTCTTTCACAAATTAATCTTAACAATAAACTACAGGAAAAACCAAGAAATATTAGATACTTAGCATACGGTAAAAAGTATCATCGAAGGACTTATCTTTCATATGATGCGAGATAAGTCCGATATGTAAAGTATGAGAATTATTGAAACAAATTCAGAAAACCATAAACTTTTATTTTTAAATCTTTTTAAAAAAGAGAAGATGATCATTCGTCTTAAAACCAAACAAGGAATTGATCTAGAGTCTAAGGTTATTACTGGTAATCGTTTTGGTGTGAGTTCTCAAGATGAGATAGTTAAACTAATAAAAGAACTTTTATACAAAGCACTAAAGCAACAACTTCTTATTAGTGAAATTGAGGTCGTTCACACACATCAAAAGCATAAACTTTCATCTGGTTATTGGAGAATAGGTGAATTCAGCCAAAGAGATTTAGAGTCTGCAATGTATTTGAAGAATCTTTTTAATATTACTTTAAAACTTATTATAGTAAGTGCGACGGGTTTTTCAATGGAAAAGAGTTTTTAATGACTAAGTTTCTCATTTTATTTTTTTTTATAACGACAACTTCTTTTGCAAATACTTTAAAAGTAAACTCTGTAAGTTACTCTAAAAAAAAGCTAACCATACTTGCTACTGAAAAAATAAACACACAAGACCCAACCTATAAGGGAAAAGTTGTTTTCAAGGCAATAGCCTTTAACAAAGTTCTTTCAGTGCCCAAAAATAAAAGTGTAAAATTTAAGGCCCTTGATGGGTTTACTTCAATCATTCCTGGTAAGTATTTTTCAGGTAAGAGTAAAGCTTATTTAGCACTTGAAGATATAAACTGGCCAAAAATTCGAGATGGGAAATCTGCAGGACCTTTTTACTTAATCTGGACAGACCCTAAGGCTTCAAAGGTTAAACAAGAACAATGGCCTTTTCAAATCTCAGAAATTTCCATTGTTGATAATGTTGAAGAGCTCTATAAAGAAATTTATCCAGAATACTTAACACAGAGTGCAAAGAGGGGCTTTAAGGTCTTTACTCAGAATTGCTTTACGTGTCATAAGATTAATGGATACGGGGAAGGACTTATGGGACCTGATTTAAATGTGCCAATGAATCCTACAGAGTACTTTAGACTCTCTGCGCTAAGGAAGCTAATACGTAATCCTAGAAAGGTAAGACGTTGGAAGACTATGGTCATGCCTAAGTTTGACGAAGAGACTATTAGCAAAAAAGAAATGGTAGATCTAATAAAGTATCTTATAGAAATAAAAGAATTAAAACGTAATATTCCTATTTGAAATTAACCAAAAATAGCCGATAATAATAATAGATGAAAAAACTAGTAAACTTCATATTCATTTTTGCTTTAGCAGTGGTTTTTAGCCCTTTAAAGTCTATGGCCGATTGCCATTCTGATAATGCTCAAAAAGATAATTGTCATAAGTGTCATGATGAGAGATCAGAGGAAAAGAGTGAAGAGTCTAAAAAGACTGAACGAGATGGCTGTGCCATGGCTTGCTGTCATATGGTGTTAAGTAAAGTTACTTCAGTACAAATAGTTAGTATCGATCAAGTATCCCATAATATAACCGTTCCAGTTCACATAAGTGGAGCAATTAGAAAACATTCTGAAAAATTGTTTCGACCTCCTATTGCTTAAAATGCTAACTCAAATTTAATTAGATTTTAAAATTATATATTTACTAAACTTCATTAGGAGAAATAATGAACATGTTAAAAGTTTTATTATTAATTGGTACTTTATTTACTTTCACATCTTGTGCTCAACTAGGTTTGGGTGGAGATGACTGTTGCGCAAAGAAAGCAGAACAATCATGTTGTAAAGGTGAGAAGAAAGATTGCAAGGGTAAAAGCTGTGATCTTAAGAAAAAAGACTGTTGTTGTAAGGACAGTAAAGACTGTAAGAGTGAAAAGTGTACAAAAGATGGTAAGAAATGTACTAAGAAAAACTGTAAAAAAAGCTGTGACCTTAAGAAGAAAAACTGTAAAAAATGTGGTGAGAAAAAAGGGACAAAAGCTTGTGAAAAAAATTGTGGTTTAAGAAACTAAAAAATAATAAAAAAGAAAGGCCTCGAAAGAGGCCTTTTTTTGTAACTGAATCTTAAGCTACCTTCTTATATTCTTTTTCTAACTTTGCAATTTGTCTTCCATACTTTGGCCTATAATCTTTTTTGCCTTCTTCTTTTAACCACTCAATCTTTTGTTTAATTTGAGATAACTTTACTACATTGTTCTTTTTAGACATATAAAACTCCTTTATTAATGAGTTTTAATTGTCCCATAAGGCAAAGGTCATATTTAGTAGGCAGAAAGATTTAATATAAACTTATTTTCTTTTCTAAAGTTAACTTTAGATACCTGAACACTATACTTATTATCTTTTAATTTCTTAACCTTGAGAGTCTTACCTGAAAGAGTTGCTTTAAAAATTTCTTTAGCCAAAACAATTAACTCAACATTTCTAGTTAGTTTTTGACCCTTAAAGTTTCCTAAAGTTTTATCTATAGTCACTTCTAAAATGTTTTTATTGAGTACTTGAGTAATTTTAGTCTTGGCCACCATATCATTTTTATACTCATGAGTTTGGCCATCATCTTCAAAGATTGTGAAAACTGAAGCAGTAATGGAAGGAACAATCAGCAGGTTAAAACTTGTATCAACCGAACCATCTTTTCTTTTACCACTTATATTCATCGTTTTATTATCAATATTCATAGTTGGAATAATGGCACCCTCCCTTATGAATAGAGGTACTTGAAAAGTTCCCTTAGGCCATGCTGAAATTTTATGAACATATTGGCCATTACTTTGGTAAAAATCTTCAGTATGGAAGTTAAACCATTTTCCCTTTGGAAGGTAGACACTTCTTTGCCACTCACCATAACGAGCTACCATAGCTCCCATAAGAGATTCACCAATCATTTTTTGATTACCCATTTGACGAACATTTAAGTCATGAGGATAAACGAGAGGCATTGGATTGATAATAGCATCTCCCTTTAAGTAAGCATTATGAGCAAGTGAATAGTAATAAGGAAATAGTTTATAACGAAGCTTCGTATTGGCAAGATTACTTGCTGTATGACCAATCTTACTAGGAGAAGTCACTCTGTCATTAAGTGTATTCCATGTATGGGAGCGAATAGGGAAATCGAATAACGCTGCATTTGCAAACCACTGAGTAAAGAGCTCATTAGCATCACCGTCTAAAGTATAGTCAGACCTATGGAAGCCACCAATATCAGCACCATAGTAATCAACTCCAGAGAATGACATATGCATTTGTGCATTATAGTGAGCTGTCATAGCATTCATATTGGCACCTATATCACCAGACCAGAAGCCAGATCCAAATCTTTGTATACCAGCAGTCCCTGAGCGACTCATCATAAAGTGACGAGTTGTTACTTTGTTTCTTTTATAACCACGGTCTATACTTTCAAGCCATTTAAAATTATAAATATTATGAACATCAGCATGTTTTATTTTTCCAAGCTCTGGAAAACCGAAGTAGCAAGAATCTTCATGATACATTTCTGGCTCTCCTAGATCCGTCCAATGGTGAACAAGACCTAATTCAGTCAGTTTATTTCTTTTTAAATCATGCCAGTAATCTCCTGCCGCATTATTAGTCCAGTCAAGCATCCCACCGATGCCCCACCATGGATTAGCAGTTAACTCCGCAGGAGAGTCCGTTCCACAAAAAGTTGCCATGAAATTTTTACTAGCTAGGTCTTTATGCTCTGGAATCCATTTCGAAATATATGACTCTTCAATAGGCATTAAAGAGATTCCTTGTCTGTTTTTAAAGTCGGCGATTGTTTCTTTAGGATTTGGGAAATTTTTAGTATCAAAAGTTAAAGATCCAAACTGTGAGCCTGTACGATCAACATCTCCTTGATAGAATGATCCTCCAAACCATTGTAGATCTAAAGCCGCACCGTCAAGGGGGAAGCCTTTTGCTTTTAAATCATCAACTTCACCTTGTAACTCTTTCCAAGAGTCATAACCAAACTCAGAGATCCAAAGACCAAAAACATCTTTTTTAGGAACAGGTGCGTGTCCAGTTAGTTTCATGTACTTTTGTCTTAGCTTTCTAATATTATTAGCGCTAAAAACAAACCAGCGAATTTGATCACCATATGATTCTACTTTATAAGGAGTCTGATTTAAGCTCCACATTTGCTTATAGACATTGTCATAGAAAAATAAAAAATTCTCATTGGTCTTTCCCATAGAGTAAAGGACAGGGAACATTGCATAACCATTAGCACCTTTAGAAAAAGTTCTCAGAGCATTACCATGACCATGCATAAGAGGATCCCACACTCGTCCTATTAGATCACCGTCAGCAGTTCCAGGATTAGTAAAGTACTGCCCAAGTCCATATAAATTTTTTGTCGTTGTTGAATGAATACTTAACCCTTTCCAATATTGATCCATTTTTATGGGACAGGTATCCATAAGAGTTAACTTCTGGTTTTTATCATATACATTTACACAAAGATTGCTCTTGTTCACTTTAACCACAAAGTCTTTGTTTTCAAGAGTTGTCCCTAGTACTTTAGTGCTAAAGTCTCTAGTCAGAAGGTCTCTTGTAACCATAGGTGTGGTCCAAATTCTTTTACTTGTATCTAATTTGTTTCGTATTTCAAAATGCAAACCGCGCTCTTTAAGAACTTCAATTCTTAAAAAATGTTCTGAGTGATCGTGTTTAAAGTTGTAAGGATTGGCCATTGCCGATCCTGAAAGCAGCGCTAGTGCTAGTAAAATTGATTTCATGGTTTAGGGTCCTAAATTAAATTATTCAGTGGACTTGTAACATATAGGTAATACTTTGATCAGTAAAAACAGTAAGATATGTAACTTTTTCTATTTAATACGAAGAATTTTTAATTCTGCTAAGTTTGCGAAATTATAAGCACCTGAGCGTCCACCACGATATAGATAAGTGTTAAAGTGATCAAAGTAAGACATATTATAGAAGTCTGATAGTTCAAAGCTATAACTAGTGTTTGCCTTAAGATTAACTTGAATAAAGTTTGAGTCAATCCAATATCTTTCTCTATTATGATGAGGCATCATAAAAACTTTTTCTGTTATAACTTCACCAGTTATATCATTAATAACTTTTATCTTTTTCACAGCAGAAGTGATTCCTGTATTGATATGGCCTAAGTTATTATAGTTTAATTGAAGAGCATAGGTTCCATCTTCATGTACCTTATGATTAGAAAACTCTAGTTTGTCAGAACTTGTTCCCCATTTCTTTAAAAAGATTTTTCCATTATCTGAGTAATAATTTAAAGTTCCTTGAGATCTTACATTTGGGTGGGTTACAGGTATTTGAGTGATTGAATTCTTGCGCCATAAACAATGAGGCTCTGAGTGAAGAGACCTGTTACCAGAACTTTTAAATACTGTTTCAACTACATAACAAGGAGTTTGAATATTTTTACTCTTTTTATCAATATAATTAGACCCGAAAAAATTCTTAGCAATCAAAGTTCCATTTCTATATATATTAAAGGCAACAGCTTCAAAACTATCAGCTTGAAAGTGTAAGAGAGGATTTCCCCCCTGGTCTTTCACAGAATGAAGAACTGGAGTTCTAGGTGAGAAAAGGTTTTCATAATCAGTTTGAGATAAGTTATGTGGATTATTAATATTTAGAATCTTTTGCCTTTCATTACTAAATTTCAGCTTGCCTAATGTAATATGGATATTATTAAGATTACTGAGTTTTGAGTGATCAATGAACTCATTCGTTCCAAGGTGAATACCATTAACTTCAACAGACTTAATCTCGTAGTAAGCAAACTCATTCCAGTTACTCTTACTCATAGGAAGTTGAATATTTACATTTATAATTTTATTTTTAAATTTAAATGATTTTAGATTTAGCTCACTAGAGTTTTTAAGAATGGTACTTCTCATTTTATCAGTAATAAATGGATTAAAGCGGATACCATTTCCTTCAACCTGTTTACCAAATACTCCATCTATGTAAGTTGATAACATTCCCGCAACAGACCAAAGTTGACGTTGTGAGTTTACTACAGGGCCGGTTAAGATCCCATCATCCAGCCAATTATTCATTGATAAGAATTCATAATTTTCCATATTTGAAAGGTTTAAAGCTGTTCCTCTAACCATAGAGTCAAATAGGTGATTATATATTTTGGCTTGTTTATTTTTCTTGGCAGCGAGTAATCCATACTCAGTAACAAAAGGCCAAATTCCTCTATTATGATAGATAGGGGCCTGTGGATCTTGAGGTGCAATAACAGGGGCTCCCGCCATTACCATTGGATAGTTTTCTAAAGCATTTTTTTGTCTGTCTGTAACGGCAATATCAAAAAGTATGGCCATAGAGTTACCTAGAAGATCGTATTTATCAATTCTAGCTTGGTCTAAGAAAGTAAGAAGAAAAGTTGAATATAGTCCTTTATCCTCATCCCAGAAATACTTATTAATAGAGGCTTTAAGATCACTAGCTAATTCAAAGTAGTATTTAAACTCATTTACATGACCAAGCTCTAGAGCAAGTTCAGCAGTCGTTTTTATGGCCATATAGTGAGTAACATTAGTGGATAGTGCTTTCGACATACCAACGTGAATAACATTATCACTTACCCAGTGAGGATAGGTTTGCTCACGCCAATCAAGAAAAGATTGTTCCCCTGTATATAGGCCGTCAGTTTCATCATAAACTGCGATACGATCATTGTTAACTGTATTCTTTAGTGCTGTGTAAGCAGTCTTTATAAATGTAGATCTCTGCTTACCATCTAAATACTTAATTAGTTCTGCAGCAGCAATAGACCATACAACACGATCGGTACTTACAGGCCAACTACCACCTGTTCCAGTATCTTGAACAACTTCAATACTGTTACTTCCTTGTCCTCTCCTTTTTGAAACTTTAAATAAAAGAGAGTTTAAAGTTCTTTGCTGATTAAATGAAGCCAGAGCAAGGTGAGCAGAGTAAGAAATATCTCTTGTCCAAACATAGTTCCATTTACGTCCTGTCTCAAAACAATGACAATTACTTGTACTAAATGAATGATCAGTTATTTTTTCTACACTATTTTCTTGCAGCTCTTTTACACTTAAAGCATACAGACCATCGAATAGGTTAGAGCCTGATTCTATCTGTGGGTATTCAGAAGATACGGTTACAACTCTTTCTTTGTTCCAAGGAAGATTATCTCTTAATAGGGCAGTCGTTTTTAATTTATATGAACGAGGAGATTTATTTAAAAGGTAGGCCTGGGCTGAATCTGATTTCCAACTTACAGTTGAGTTAGAGATATGATCGCTGGCAAAGGCAATATTCATGAATAAAATAGTTATAATAACTATGCGGCGCGGTATAGGGTCTATCATACGTTACATTAACTTGATGCATTTAAAATTTGAAGTAAAATCTGAGAAAACTTGTCAATCTAACACACTATGGTAAAAACAGTTCATGAAGATTTTAATAATTCTATGTGCAGTTCTTGTTAGCACACATACCTATGCTTTAAGAGTTGCTGTTATAAGTGACTTAAACTCTTCATACGGATCAATGGATTATC
>CAXGOD010000075.1:0-8196 GCA_964011245.1 uncultured Bacteriovoracaceae bacterium
AACTTGATGGTAATAGGTCGAGTATAAATACATCAATTAGTGGGGCAAGTGGTTTTAATAGAAATGTAAAATCAGCAAATTTCAATGATAATGATTCAATTTGGCAGTTTCAAATGATGCTCTTTATAAATAGAGATAATTAATTTTTATTTTTGGCACTTAGGACAAAAGTATGTTCCTCTTTGTCCAAGAACAATCTTCTTAACTTCTGTCTTGTTACACATCTGACAAATCTTTTGATAAAAAACAACAAGATGTTGCACGCCATTACCTTTACTTCCTGTTGTATCTGCATAGCCTCCAGCAAAGGTAGTTCCACCAGTAGTAGTCGCTCCGTCTATGACTTTAGAAACAGATTTGTATAAGGCCTTAACTTCATTTTCATTTAGAGATTTTACTTTTCTATCAGGAAGAACTTTTGCTCTGGCACAAATCTCATTAGCAATATAATTTCCAGTACCAGCGAAAAGAGTTTGATCAAGTAAGGTTACTTTAACAAAACGCTCGGGATACCTAAGTAAACATTTTCTAAAATATGCGAAGTTAAAGTCTGGGCTTTTTAAATCAACTCCTAGTTCATCTAGTTTCTTTTGAGCCTCTTCTTCATTATATAAATACATATGACCAAAGCGTCTTGGATCAACATAGGCCACATAAATCTGTTCGCCTTCATGCTCTCCACTAAATTGGAGATGCGTATGTTTTTCCAAAACTTTTGTTTTAGATATTCTCCAACCACCAGTCATTCCCAGATGAGAAAGTAAATGCCTTCCATCATCCAGAAGTAAATCAAGCATTTTACCCTTTCGTCTTACTTCTAAAATCATCTTTCCTTTTAATCGATCAATCTTGGTATGTATAATGGAGTCAATTACATCACTTTTTACAAACGACTTGATCTTTAAAGGCATAACCTCATTCAGTTGATTCTTAATAGTTTCGACTTCGGGTAGTTCTGGCATGGTTACTTAACCTTTTAAAATTAATGGAATGTGTCGGAGCAGCATTTTTGCCATTCCGACTCATTCCGACTGCGATTCCGACTAATTTAACAAAATTTACTTATTTGTTCCATTTTTAAAACTTTGAAAATCAATAACGTTCTCAGGAACTGGCTCCTCATTTTCTTCTATTGGAGTTCCATACTTTACTGCTCTTATGTGCTTCATGACCAACTCAGAGACTTCTCTTTGATCATCTTCGTTACATTTAGAGTAGTGATCAGCCAACTTTAAGTCTTTATGGCCCGTCATCGCTAAAACAGCATCAAGGCCACCTCCAACTTTTCGAGCTAATTTGGCCATCCCATGTCTTAAGATATGAGTTCCAGAGTAGGGAAGATTTCCCTTTCTTTGTGCCGCTCGGTAGTTAATCTGTATGGTTCCATAGTTAAGTGGATTTCCTTCAACATGAAAAACGTAATCGTTATTTGGAACTCTAAAAATACAAATTGGCTATGTGCTGGTATTACAATTTACGATCCAGAATTTTGGGGTAAAGGTATTGGTTATGAGGCACTAGGTTTATGGTGCGAATATCTTTTTGAACATCACAAAGAAATTGTAAGGCTTGATCTACCTACTTGGTCTGGGAATATTGGACTTGTTAAGCTTGCAAAAAAGCTAGGATTTGTTCAAGAGGCATGCTTTAGAAAGGCAAGAATTGTAGATGGAAAGTATTATGGCTCTATTGGCTTAGGGATACTTAGAGAAGAGTTTATTGAAAAGTACCCAAGAGGGTTCTTGAAATAGCTCGAGAACCTCGAGTACCAATTGAGTGTCATTGAATAGATTAGAATGTACTTAAATATAATAGAACGAAAACGCGAAACCCTTTATAATGATTGATCCGAACGATTGAAGAACTTAGATATAGTTCAAATTAATAATCTGGTATTTCGAGGATAGAATACCTAACCTGTTTTTTTTGTTTATATTAATTGTGAAAGTGAGAAGTTAATCTCACCGGTAGTCCCACGAACCTGCATAGCTACGCTTTGCCATTTCGTGTCTTATTACGTGACAGCCAATATAATGGAATTTACCTGTTCTTTAAGCTCCAAGATAGTTTATCTGGATTACCCATATTTAAGCATCTTGCTATCTACATTAAAAAACATTGTCGGGGAGTTTAGAAGGTTCCTCTGTTTAATACTTCCATGATTTTATCAATAATATAACAGACCCTTAGTTCTTTATTTTTTGGAAAGGGTTTTAATTTTATGAAATAATATATTGCCTTCAGATGGTGTCGGCTCTTTTGGTCCTTGCTTAAACTCTTAAACAAAAAATCTACCAATAAAGAGTCTTCCAATTTATTTCACAAAGTATTTCACAAAAACTTTTCAATAGAAACCAGCCTGTAATTTAACCTTTTATCCAAAGAATAATGTTTAAAATACTGATCTCTATCTATTAAAGAACCAGCTAATTTCGATCTTGTTGAGAGTATTAAAGATGCTGCTTTGGAAAATATAACGATAACAGATGAAAAGTTTTCTAGATCTCAATCAATCCTTTTGTATGAAGGAGCGGTTATGTCCAGCATTTATTATGAGTATTGATAAATTTGAAGATAAGTTCAACAAAAAAAAGAATAGTAGGACTTTCTCAGGCATTGTGGATAAAGCTTTTGAACCCGACATTACTCAAGAGGTTAATTGAAGGTCTCAGTCTGATAACCGGAGACTTCGAGCACAATTTATTTTTTTGAATAATAAGATCTTATTTTACTTTCTATTTTTAAAAATTTTATACATGAAAAAAGAGATTGTAATTGCCATGAATACCCATAATAGTGGACTTCCATGATGAGGAGACACTATGTTATGACTTGGGGCATTTGTTTGATGTGCAAAAGCAGAATTTATTATTAGTACTAGTATGCTAAACGCCTTCATGTATATTCCTTATGTTTAGGTATTGTTTTTCAATGACTTTTGCTTTTTTTAATAACTCTTTTGTTATTTTATCTGTGAATTTCTTATCTATATCTTTTATCGAATAGATGAAGTTTGAGTATGAGCGAGTTAGGTGTTGTATGACATTAAAGTTGTAAACTTCATCTTTTTCAAAAGCATTTTTAGAAATAAAATGGAATAAAAAGATATTAATCTCAATCTCTTTTAACTTTTGAGATTCTTGTTTATAAACTTCACCTATATTCTCATATGATATGCAGATACAATCGAGAAGCTGCTTTTTAAGGTCTTTAGATTTAGCTTCTTTAAAATATATCAAAGATACATTTAACAGCTTCATATATCTTGTTATTATATTTGATTGCTCACTGTGTTGAAAGTCTTTGTTGATAGAAAGAGTCTCCTCTTCCCAAAATTTTATAAACTGCTGTATTTTTTTTGTGGACTGTTTGCTTTGCATGACATATGTTTAATATATCAAACTTTAAAAGTCAATAGATATTAGGAGAAAAAATGTTAGATAGTTTTATTAGAAAAGTGGAGAAAATCTTCTCTATTGAAGAATTAAGTGCACACTGTGATGTTCCGTGTGGGGTTTACGATCCTCTGCCTGCTCAAATAGCAGCGATGACTGTTGCAAGGATGATGGATACAATTACTGAGCTAGAGACGCATGAGATAAATGATCACAACTCTAAAAGAGATTTTCATTACAATAATAAGATAACAAGAATGATTAATGAAAAAGAGCGATCAGCAGAAATAGTAAAAGAAGAAGTTAGGATTATCTGGGGAGACTTTTATAAAGATCCACAATTTTCAGCTCATCCAGATCTTCATAAAAATATTCACTCAATTATGCTAACAGCTTCAAAGTGTAAGCAAAATATAGATATTGATGCATCGAGAGAATTAGTCGTAAAACTCAATGTCTTTGCTGAGACTTTTTGGAAGATCAAGGGAATAAAATCTAAAAAAGTTATATATCACTGCAAACCATCTCTTGAGATGATATTTCCAGATCTTTAAATTTGATTAAGTTATACAGATTGAAGGGACAAAGCATGTTGCCTAAATTTCAAGAAGGTAACATGTTGTTGTTTCGTACTTTTTTTTCTAAAAATGAAATTATCTCCGGAGTTATTATTGCTGTAGATCATGAGAAATTTGGTAAAATAATCAAAAGAGTGCTGTCAGTTGAGAAAAATAATCTTAGGCTTGTAGGCGACAACCCGTTGAGCACATCTAGCACCGATCTAGGCTTAGTCTCAAATGATAGAGTACTTGGAATACTCTTAATTAAAATACTTTAGATCATAACAGAAAATTACTAAACTTATGGCCTAAGAAATCGCTAAATTAGACATACAAAATAGGCTGCCATCGAACTAGAGTATTTCTTTAGAACTGATAAATGGTAAAGATGTTAGTTTTTAAAATATATGATGGATATCTTGTTGTATGGACTAGAACTAATTAGTCTCTCTACATTTTGTTTATATAAATATTTAATTATTTAAGACAGAGCTTTTAATGAAGTTGAGTGTTTATTGTGTCGCATTGTACTGCCTTTTCCACTCTTTCGAACGCTCTAGAGTTCTTGGAGAGTCTTTAAATTTTTGAAGCCAACCCAGGGCAACATCAGGATGAAGCCAGGACTTAGACTTTGGTATTTTTTTAAAAGATTTAAAGCAGTGCTGTCGATAAGAGTAAGGAGTATTTTTTGAAATCCATATCTCGTATTCATATAGCCATTCTGCAAATTTCCGAGAAGACATTTCAATTTGTTCTGTAGACTTAGTATTTATAAGCTCCTTGTTGTAATATCCAGGTAGTGGAGGCTTAGAATCAATATAGTTCCAACAACGACGATATTGTCGAGTAAAAGTGAAGCTGAGCCTATTTGTGGAGTAGCGACCAATACATAGTTGATGTAGTTCAATAATATCATTTTGAAACTTCATTCTATAGCAAGTTTTACTACCTTTTCCATTTGATTTATATTTTTTGAGGCCAAACTCACAAAGTAGATTGTGTTTTGGATAAGCGACATCACATCCCCAGTAGTATAACTGTTGCCCTAAAGCATCTTTAAAATCATTAATTAAACCTAAAGAGTTTGAATAGGCAATTTTTTCGTTCATTAATTATTTATCCTTAAATTATAATTGATCTATTTGTACTTGTTTGCTATATCAAACAAAAGTATATTTATTCAACTTAAATATGTGTATTTTTTGAAAAATATTATTGTGGTCATAACTGCTTAAACTTTTTTTGAAAGAAACATAAATAAAGCTTATGAGTATTGTTATACATGAAATATGGATAATACTGGTGGACGAGATGTTCAGATTATTGCGTAAATAATTCAAAACTATCTAAATTAATTAAAAGGAGATTAATTATGATTATAGGTATCATTAGTTTTTTGTTGTCATCAAGTGTATTGGCATCACAGTTTGTTGAACTAGAGGTTAAGGGAGAGGTTTTAGGACGAGATGACATAAGTGCAATTAGTTGTATTAATAAGTCAAGATGCTTAATTGCTTCAGACGAAACAAATGAATTACAGCTAGTTGAAATTAAAGGTCGAACTTTAAAAGTTTTTAGCAAAAGTATTAAACTTGGGAACTTCAAAAAAGAAAACGACATTGAGGCTTTAACAAATGATGGAAAGTTTTTCTATGCAGTGGGCTCCCATGGCCTATCGAGGAAAAATGCTAAATATCAGAAGTCTCGTTATCAAATTTTCAAAATAGAGATCGATCAAAATGGAAAAGTTATTTCTATACTGAGGTCTAATCTTGAATCAATACTAAAGAAGACAAAAAAAATAGCACCATATTTTAAAAAGAGTCTAAAGAAGAATGGTATAAATATAGAGGGGTTGGCATTCTTTGATGAGCGTCTTTATGTTGGTTTTAGAAGTCCCATTATCGATGGCAAGGCACAGATATTGTCTTTTAACTCTAAAGAATTTTGGAAAAAAGGTTTTTCAGAAACAAAGCTAATTGGAGTCGACTTGAAAGATGATCGTGGAATTAGATCTTTAGAAATAAAAAATAATAATGCTTATATTATTGCTGGAAACAATGATAATCAAAGAAATGAAACATCAGAACTTGTTATTTCCAATTTGAATTTTGAAAAATTATCATTCAATCCTGTGCCATATGATGATTTTAAGTTAGAAGGTTTTGATTTTAATCAAGATTTTACTATTTATGTGTATGATTCACTAAAAGATGGATTTCCTATTCTTGATAAGTAAAGTACAAAAAAGCCTACTTTTTATTTAGTAGGCTTTTTCATATAGTTTTTTAGTGGCAAGGTATTGATTTAGGAATCCACTTATTACTTGTTGAACAAATTCCTTTTTGTAGTAACTCTTCTATATGATACATAAAAGAAACCTCTGAAATTTCTAAACTACCTTCTCCAACTTCTTTTAATTCTGAAAGCATGTTCTTTTGTAAATAAGGTGAAAATTTTTCTATGAACTTTCTATCAATTTCTTTTAAATTTAATCGAACATTTGTAAACGGTATTTTTATATTCTTATATTCTTCATCATAGTCACCATCAAAATATGAGATTTCCTGTTCGAGCTCTTTGGAGTTTAAATAAAACTTCGCAAAAACAAAATTTGTGAGTTTAAATGATTTAATTGGATATAATTCACCTCTATAGATATTGACTCTACCGGGAAGAATATCATGCATAGCACGCAATGCAGCTTGCTCAATATTATTAACTTTTAAATTATGTGCTGTTTCTGGAAACTTGTAACCAGAAAGTCTTTCATAAGATCCTCTGATCATTTGATGAAACCTTTTTACTGTTTTTAAACGTGCTTTCGTAAAGTCATTTCCATTGCTTTTTAATTGTTTTTTGTGAAATTTAACTAATCTTTTGGTGATAGACCACACAGGTGCATTCTCTCCATTTTTAGGATTACCGCCTTTTTTCCACCTTTTTCCATTTTCATAATCAAAGATAGTACTTAAGTCTAGCCTTCCATTTTCAGTATTTACCTCTCTTTTGTGATCCCAGGCAAACATATCATGAGATAAAAGCCCAACAATACCAATATCTTTAAGTAAGACTCTAGCTTGTGAAGTATTTGAGGCCATTATTGCGATTGTAGCGACCAGAATAAGATTAATTTTCATGTTTCCTCCAGTTTTAAATATATTTTTAATTTAATCTTTAATTTATTATAAAACATACCGATAGTTTTATATACCATACATGTGTTTGTTATGGCAAAACTAAAAGGATTAGAAAATGATTATTAGGGGACCAAGCTGGTTTATAAGGAATATCTCAAAAATTGAGAAGTATTCTAAAGCAAAAGAAAGAGAAGAAAGCAAATCAAAAGCCAAGCAAAAGAAAAGAAGTATAAATGTTACTAATGATGAAAAAAATACATTAGAGTCGGCTTAGATTCTTTTTTTATTGAGGTAATAAAACATATTTTGAATTATGTATGACTACCAGTACTATAGTTTGACTAGCCATACAAACTAGGCTATCTTCCTTTAAATTTAACAAAGGAAGGGTCTTGAAAGTATTTTTACTAATTATTACGCTATCCTCATTTAGTTTATTTGCATGTGACCAAAAGTTTTTAGCTGTTGCTAAAGATTTAGAAGCCTTAAACTTTTACCAAAGTTGCAGATGAGTTAATTATAAAAGATCACCAATTTTTAGGCAACTTAAGATATTTACTGAATACTTACAAAAATATCAAATAGTTATTGAAAACAACAATCAAAAAACATACTCGTATTATCAAAGAAATTTCCAAGGTTAAGCCTTGTCTTCATAGGAGTCAATAATCAAAAATCAGTTGATATTTGTTCTAATTTTTTTCTCACTTCCTACATTTGCTCAGACTCATAGTTTAGACGAAAAGCTGATAGATTACATAAATGCTTTTCAAATATCTGTTCCTAAAACAGTAACTAAAGATAAACCTGATCTTTTTGAGTTTGGGAGAAAACTTTTTCAAGATAAAAATTTGTCCTTAAGTAATAATATAACATGTATGACTTGCCATCACCCGAACCTAGGAACTGGCGATTCTCTACCTTTTTCCATTGGAACAGGGGGAAGGGGCCATGGAGTTGGAAGGTTCCAAAATGGAGCAGGATTAACACCAAGAAATGCGCCACATTTGTATAATAAAGGTCACTCATCTTTGACTACAATGTTTTGGGATGGAATTACTAGATTTTTATAAAGATAAAGAAAGTCTTAACTTAGTTTCA
>CAXGOD010000076.1:0-8092 GCA_964011245.1 uncultured Bacteriovoracaceae bacterium
CAAAACACAGGAAGTGCTAATGCTGTTAGTATTCCCCCTCCTGATAACCTAGTAACCGGCGATAAAATAACTAATGACGGCTCAAGAACGGAGTCTGTAAACACTGAGATTGCTCCAATTAACAAAATAGCTGATAGAGAACTTGAGGCTGTAGAATTTTCGAAAGGTGATGGAACAGTGGTCTTTGATAAGGACTTAAAGACAAATGGAATAATAAATGATCCAGGCAGAACTCCAAGCAGTTATCAAAAAATTCAGCCTAAACAATATTCAGGAGAGCAGTTCATTGCTGATCTAAATGCAGACCCTAATACTTTTAATGAAACGATTGTTGATGCTAACGGCAATGAGTACGTAAGAAAAATGCCAGCGACTCAAAAAGCAGACTTTAACTATTTAGACAATAATACAAATGCTCTAAATGATGAGTTTAGTAATGTAAAAAATGAATTTAATGGTGACGCCAAAAAAATCTCTGAAGTCGAAAAAATGGAAAAGAAATACAAAGATTTATTGGCCAAAAAGATTGAAGCATTAAAAACTGAAGTAGATGAAATAAAAACAAAAACAAAAGCTCCGATTGTTCAAGAAGAGAATCAAAGTGACAATGAGGAAATTGTATCGATTCCAAAAGAGTCGAAACAAGAGATAACAAATCCTGGTAAGAATTTCGCTGAAAATATTCAAAATTTAGGAACAAACTCAGGTAGTGGAAGAGTATCTACTACTGGTACGGGGGGAGCTTCCACAAATAGATCCGCTAACAATAATAATAATAATACCTTTGCTGAATCAAATACAACTGGTGAGTCTGGTCTGCAAAAAAGAAATGCTTTAGGTAAGTCAAATAAAAGAAAAATTGCAGCGTCAAAAGGAAGACCGGTATCTATCTCAGCAAGTGCTATTAACTCTGGAAATAAGACCACAGTTAGTGAACAACTTAATGGATATCTAAAACTCGTTAAGTCTGAAGGAGGAACTGCAATTGAGCAAAGCCAACTGATTGACATTGAATACCTTGAGGTTGCTGGAAAAACAGAAAAAGTGCCACATGCAGTATTGCTTGATGAAGTAGGGTCTCCACTAAAGGTTCCTCTAGACGAAGAACATGTTGATCCGAAAGTAATTGAAAAAGTACTTAAAGCATATAAGAAGATTGTTAAGAATGCTCAAGACGAACATGAAAGAATATTAGAGCAAGAGGTTTTCCTAGAAAGCTTAAAGAAAGAGATCGCCATGATTCAAGCCCAAGCTAGTGCTGACCTTGAAAAGATTAGAAATGATAATTAAGCAATAATTACTTCTCGAAATGGTCTCCATTTCCCTTGCCAGATATTTAAAGTGGCTGTTTTAATCTCATCTTTTTTCTCATTAATTTCAATGCAAACATAATGAAGATTTGTAATATTCTTATGGAGTGCTTTATCCATAGATGGAACATGATTCCAAGTTCCACAGTTAAAGTATTGTTTTCCATCTTTAAATTTACGCCACTCTGTAATATGGGTATGTCCCATAACTACAATTTTCACATCAGGTCTTGTTGCAAGGATTCTTTTTGCAAACTTCTCATACTTTGGATGAATTGCAATTTTAGTTAATTCTCTAGGATTAACTCTAAAGTTCTTATTATACCTTCCAAATGGCGGGAATTGAGTTCTTATAATATAGGCGACAACAGCCCAGGCCAGATAAACAAAAAATCTAAAGTCGTGAATTAATGTCCACCAAATATAAAGAGAGATTGGTCTAACTTTATCAAAATAAGGCCTAAGCTCTTTTAACTTTGGAAGCAAGTATATACAAAATAAACTATTCCAAGGTAGATTTAATATCGGTAAATTGTCTGGCCCCATAATTAAGAGTTTACTTCTTGGAACCGTATTCATTGGTTCAAATCGATGGCCATGTTCTATTAGTACACCATTCGTTACCATTTGATGAGTAAACTCCACTTCAGCTTCAACAGCATCACAGAATACCTTTTGAGCTTTTTCAAAGATCATTCCAATATCATGGTTCCCTATAACATAGGACAATTTTTTATTTGGCCTTGATAAAAATTTTCTTAAGTTTTGAAAGAATAGAGGATGTCCTTTAATAATTTGATTAACCATTTTCACAATATGTTCTTCTGTTAGAAGATGGGTATAAACCCCATCAACATCCATTTGAATTAGGTTTAAAATATCTCCATTTAAAACTAAGTGAACATCTGTAAAATAATATGTCCCCGTAGAATAATGATCTAAAAACTCTGCAAATTTCTCATCTTCATCAAAGTCCTCAAGCATATTGACATGCCCGTCCTCAAGATAAAGACCTTTTCCTAAATGAAAGTCACTAAGAACTAGAACGTGCATCAGCAACCTCTTGTAAATGAAAGACTTTTCCTCTTCCAGCTTTTTTAGACTCGTACATCATTTCATCAGCAAAGGCGATAAGCTCCTTAGCCGTTTTCGCATTCTTGGGATACTCAGCAATTCCTATTGATAAGCTCAATTTATGAATATCACCATTCTCTATTTTAAAATCCATTTCTTTTACAGAGTTTAATATTCGAAGGGCCACTTTATGTACAATATCTTCACTCACATCAGTCATAAGCACAACAAACTCATCTCCCCCAAAGCGGTAGATATAGTCTGTATCTCTTAATAACTTCCTTAAGACCTTTCCAATTTCGATAAGCATTTGACTTCCAATTAAATGTCCATACTTGTCATTTACAACTTTAAAGTGATCGATATCTATAAACATCACTGAAAACTCTTTTTTCTCTTCGGCATGTTCCTTTATTGTTTCTTCTAAGTCAGCAGCAAGCTTTCTTTGATTAAATAACCCTGTGACTTCATCAGTATTAGCAAGCTCTCTCATTTCATTAGCTTTTTCTTTTACTTTTCTATAGAGATGAACATTTTGTAAAAACTTTAAAAAGAGATCACTAAACACTGTTCCTTTATGTTCAACTGTTTCTGTCACACCAAGAACGATATCCCCTTCTTCAATATAAATTGGGAATACATGAACTCCAACTTTTTCAAGATCATATACTGTTCCAATGGCCTTATCTGCAATCTCAAGTTTACTTATTGCTGTATGTATTTTCTTATTATCAAACTTCTCATCTCCAAATAAATATTCAACACCCTCTTTCGATTTTTTGAGCATTAGGAAATTATCTAATGAGTTAATTTGTTTAAAGTAATTTTTTAAATATTGAAACATCTGAAGGTCATCTTTAACCTTTATTGGTGTTTCTAGTAGATACTGCAAGGCCTTTAAAGATTTTTCATCTTTAGTCATCTCTTTTAATTCACACTTCAAAAGAGCTCGCCTTATATCTTCAGCTTCGTATTTTTTATTTAGAATATGATTAATATTATAATGAAAGGCCTTCGCAAGTGCCTGGTAGTTTTGTTTATTAAAGATTATATTGATGGGTAAAAAATAATTTAAAGAGTGAATTTTTTCTAAATCATCTTCTAGTTCGTCTGCTGTAGTATGATAGCCATAAAAAAGAATAGAACCTTTCTTAATTCCTTCAGAAAACTTTTTAAATGACGCATAATGAGTCACCTCAGCTTCTGTATACACTTCCCTAAGACAACTCGTAAAGTTCTTCTTAGCATCCTTATTTAAATACAGAGTTGCAATTTGTATCGTTCGCATAATTAAACATCGAGGTTTTTCTTGATCTCCTCGATTGATCTTATGCTAGAACCATCTTCTTCAAGATCACCTATCGCTCTTCTTAGAGTTCTAATAACCTTTTGCATCTTATCTTCTAATTGATGACTATTAGATGCGACCTTTCGTTCTTGAACCTGAATGCTTTCTACATCAAATTGAAGTGTATCAATTTTTCTTTTCAATTCTAAAATTTTCTGGTCTCTGTTACGTATTTGAAGTTCAGCATCTGCCCTAAGCATTTCAAGTTTATTTTCTAAGTCTCTTTCTCTAGAGCGAACCTTGTTTAAATCCACTTTTATCTTACGATTAAGATGTTCGTACTCTTTTTCAAATTGTTTATTTTTCTCTTCTAGTACCTCTCGCCTATCATTGCTGACATCCAAGTGATACTTAAGCTCTTCAACCTGTTTTTCATGTCTTTTCTTAACAATTGAAAGTTCGATCTTTTTCTCATCCAGTTCTGACTTCATATCAAGCTGATCTCTTCTTAGAACTTCATTCTTATCTTCAACTTTTGTGATTTGAGATAATAAGTCTTCCCTTTCTTCTCGTAGATTTTTAATCGTTTCCCCGTACCTCGTTAATTCTTCTCCGTGATGTTGCATATAAGCATTATGATCTGAAATACTTGCTGCCGGAGTAGCAACAGAAGATACTGGAATAGCAGGAGTCACCGGTTCAGGCTCAGCAGGAGGAGCTTCAACAACTTCTTCTTGAGTCGTAAAGTCTAAATCATCTTCCTCTATTTCTTCGACAATTGCTTCCTCTCCACTTCCAAACGCCAAATCTTCTAGACCTTCTTCAACAGCTAATGAATCTTCTACTGCTCCATCAAGTCCATCATCTTCTGCCAAAGTTTGAAAAGGCATAATCTCAGTCATATTATCAATTTCATCCATTTGCGCCTGGGCATGTAATTCTGCTGGAATTTCGTGTTCTCCAGTAGCTTCTTCCTGAACTACAGGTCCAGGAGAATCATCCATCATAGCGTCAATCTCCGCCATTTTTGCAGTAAAATCACCTGATGGAGCCCCAGGCTCTTCTGAATCGAAAGATAAGTCTTGATCCACAATTTCTTCGCCAGACCCAAAGGCCAAATCTTCTAGGCCATCTGGTGCTGCTGGTAAATCAGTCGCAGATAGATTTGCTTCTTCCACGACTTCATCAATATTATCTCCGTTAACTCCAAACTCTATTTCATCTTCACCAAGATCAATTGAGTCACCATCATCACTTCCAAGATCTAAAGATTCATCATCTGCGCCAAGATCTAAAGATTCATCATCTGCGCCGAGATCTAAAGATTCATCATCTCCACCAAGATCTAAAGATTCATCATCTCCACCAAGATCTAAAGATTCATCATCTCCACCGAGATCTAAAAATTCATCATCTCCACCAAGATCTAAAGATTCTTCATCTGCGCCAAGATCTAAAAATTCATCTTCATCAGCTCCAAGTTCTAAGGAGTCTTCACTATCTTCAACTACCGCTTCAACTTCCACAGGAGCAGCATCTAAATCGAGTTCATCTGTTACAATATCTACACTCACCGATGCATCGCCAGCAGCAGACACATCTAATGCATCAGTATCATCAATATCAAGATCTATTGCTCCATCGTCTACAGCTGCAGTCGTTTCTTCATCATCTCCAGAAGAAAGATCTAAACCAGCATCATCTGCAATATTTAAATCCATCGCTCCATCATCCACTGTTGCGGTTGTCTCCTCGTCATCACCATCGGATAAATCAAGACCATCAGTATCATCAACCGCGAGTTCCATCGCTCCATCGTCAACAGTTGCTGTCAGTCCTTCTTCGTCTCCACCAAGTTCTAGAGTTTCAAGGTTATCCATTTCTAAATCAGTTTCATCATGTCCAGACATATCTGGCTCCTTCTTACTTTCTATATTCTCTTCTGTATCATTTTCTTCTTTAAGCATATCTGTTGAAAGATCTGGGTAAGTCAAATCATCCTCATCAGGGACTTTAACTTCATCTTCACCTTCGTCATCTAACAAGGACAAACCTTTACTATCGTCTCCAAGTTCTAAGGCATCGGTATCATCACCTAACTCTAAAGCATCTTCAGTTTCAGCTGTATCTTCCTCTAGACTTATATCTTCTATTTCGAAATCATTTTGCGCTTCAAGTGCTTCTTGCTCTTCTTGTCTTGCAATCTCTTCAAGAGCTGCCGCCGCCTTGTCTTCTTCCGGTGGAAAAACCACATTAAATTTATTTTGAATCTCCTCTGAAACTGTACGAGCTTCATCACTCATCTCAGAGTCCATTTTGTGATCTTTTATAATCTGAGTTTGGATTGTTTTATCCTCTCTGGATAAAGTAGGCGCAGGTGGAATAATTCCACTTGAGTCCCCATCAATTTCAATATCAAAGAATGGTTCAAAGATTGACTTTAAAAGATCTAAAGTAACAGGTGTTCTTAAATAAATATCTCCACCAGATTTAGAGTTCTGATGTTTTACTAATTGTTTTGGTGTTAAGACGTTTGAAAGAATTAAAATTTTAACTTCATCGTCTTCCTTTCTGAGTTTTTTAATAAATTTATCTATAGATTTTTTATCTGAGTCATAATCAAAAACGATTAAATCAACATCTTCTGCTGGAGCATCTAAAAGATCTTCAACTGTATCATATAGCAGCACATCAGCGAAAACTTCCGCCGTTTGTACAAAATTAATTGTACTTTCAGATTCACTGTCCCAAATTGCAATTTTCACGTGTTTACACCCCACATTATATATTAATGATAACAGATACTTGGATTCCATACATGTGGGAAAAAGAATTCAGGGGGTTAAATCATTTCGGTTGATAATAAGACGCCCCTTTACTACAATATATAGTAGGAGAAATACTTATGAGAAATATTAGTACTATAATTGTACTTCTTACGTTTACTGCAACTGCTGTTGCTCAGGATTATTTGCCATCAGCAATTTACCAAATGGATAGTAAGTTTGGTCATCATGTTCTAGTTGTTGAGAAGTCTACTCATACATTACATCTATATGGTAATGAGAACCAAATTCCTAAACTAGTTAAGTCTTATAAAATAGCCACCGGGAAAAAAACTGGGAATAAGGCCATTCAAGGTGATAAGAAAACACCTGAAGGTATCTATCACTTTAGACGTTTTCACTCTGGTACTGAACTTGTTAACAAGTATGGTGAAGCAGGACTGATTTATGGCGCTGGTGCATTTACCATGAACTACCCTAATGAAATTGATAGAAGAAAAAATAAAACAGGTGGCGGAATCTGGCTTCACTCTACTGACGATGACTCAAGAGTCAGCAAAGGACTTGATTCTAAAGGTTGTGTTGTTGCAGTAGACGCAGACCTAAAAGATATTTCTCAATATATTGACTTAGGTAATACTTCAATTGTTGTAACTCAAAATATCCATTACCTTAAGAAAAGCACATGGATGAAGAATAAAGAAAAAATCACTAAAACAGTCGTTGATTGGGCAACGGCCTGGAAAAATAAAGACTTTAATAAGTATATCGATCAATACTCTAGAACAGACTTTATTCATCCATATAAAGGCTCTTTCAAGCCATTTAGATTTTATAAAAAAGCTATCTTTAAAAGACCTGAAGTTCCTCAAATATCTTTTAGACATATCTCTATTTTAAACTTCGATAGTTATGCTGTCGTATCTATGGAACAAGACTATAAATCTCAACTGGTACAGGATATTGGTAAAAAGACATTGTATTTAAAAAGAGACAAAAACTATAATTGGAAGATCGTTTCTGAACAATGGACTAAGTTACCTAATAAAACAAATATTGCATTTGTTCCAGGGATGAGATTTTTCACGGAAGACAACCAGGTTAAAACAGCTAATGATTCAGGATCCATCTAAAGAATTAACTTTAATTGTATATAATACACCCAAGCCACCAAAGTATATTAAGTTAAACAAGAGCTTAATCAAGGTACTAATATTTACTATACCAGTTATTATTTTAGTAAGTATTGCCTCATCACTTGTTTCATCAGTATACATGAAAAGGAAGCTTGAGAATGTTAGATCTAAAGAACCAGAGATCATAACTCAACTCAGAAATGAAAAGATTTACCTTACTTCAGAGCTAGAAGCACTTAAAGCAACAAACCTTACTCTTACAAAGAAAATTTCAGCTGGTGGTGGAAAGAGTGGAGTCTCCCCTCTTAATATAATGGCAATGTTTACAACACCATTAGGATTCGAAGATAAACGAGAAGACACACCTGCAAAACTAGAAAACATAAACAGTGATCAAGTTAATAATAATATTCTTTTTAAATTTGATCTTCTTAATAATAGTCCAGAAAAAACAAAACTATCCGGTTATGTTTCAATTGTTCAGTACCACTCACAGGG
>CAXGOD010000077.1:0-8083 GCA_964011245.1 uncultured Bacteriovoracaceae bacterium
TGTAGCTCGTGGTGAACTAGCAAGTAAAAAACTGTTAGGAGGTTTATCATCTTTAATGGATGAAGCTGAAGCAGTAATGACTTCAATTGATCGTCAAGGTGTAGAGTCAAGCATGGGTGGAATGGCATCGGCGAAACCAAATATTGGTGCAGAATTTTATACAAATCCTATAAAAAGAATCATGGCAACAATGAACATGGTTAAAAAGAAGCTTTTAAAGAACTCACATTTAAATGTTAGACTCGATGGTAAGCATGTAAAAGATTTCTTACAGTACAACTTTCGCTATTTAGCACTACTTGGAAGACTATATAAAACATATGCTTATGTTGCTCATTTAAATCACTATGTATTAAAAAGTTATGATTTTAATAATCTGGAGTATCTTAACCTTCAACTTAGAAAAGATTTTGCTTTAGAGATTATCAATAGAGTTAACTATAAAGTTCTTACTATCAATGAAGGAAAAGATTTAGAGTTTATCGTGGGAGAGCAAGATCGCCAAACCTATGAGTATATGGCAATTGAAAAACCACAATCTAAAACTGATTATGCAAAACTTATCACATATATGGGATCTCGTGAGAACCTAACAAACCTTTGGGCAGTTCAAAGACTTACAACAAAAAATATTCAAGCTTATAAAGTTAATTCATGTGGTAAGGGATTTTTATCTTTAAGGTCACCTGGGGATAATATGAAAAACTCAGCAGCAATGAATGACCTTTGGGATTATGATGTTTTTTATTCCGGGTATGCTCCAAAGTGGAATGATCTGGTTGATGCTTCTTGGAAAGTAGACATATTAGATAGCACAAAAGGAAAGAAGTTAGCGTACTGGACATATAGAAGTGTTGCTGAATTAAAATCATACCTTCAAACTGAAATTGAAACTCCAATTATTGATGATAAAGGATTTTGGGAATTTGCAGCCCAAGATGGTGTCATGCTTAATATGGCCGAACAAGAATCATGGAAGAGTTTTAGTAATGATCACTTCTCTACAATCGTTATGCCAGGTGATGGAATTAGATCAACGACTAAAGTCGTAAATAGAATTGTTGAAGAGGCCTACTCTAAAAGAGTGAAGGCAATGGTGGATACATTTCAAGGAGCTTATCCATTCTTAACAGATAAAGGATTAAATGCAGTAGAAGAGTATATCGGAAGATACACAGATAAGTATTTGAAAGAAGACTTTACTAAAAGGTTAGAAACTCAGTTAAGAACAGCTCTTAAAGGTTATAATGATAATAACAAATTAAGACCTAAAAACAGAAAAGACAAAATCGATGAAATCATAGACATCGTTAAATTAACAGCTCGTGGCGCGTATATCGAAAAACAAATTGAAAACGAAAGATATATATTTGATGGAAATATAAAGCTACAAGACCCCACTAATATGCAAGAGCTTATGACTTTATTTGAGCAAAAACTTGGTAGTTTCTTTGATCTTCGTTTAACACTTGAAAGAGCTCCAAAAAAAGCTGAACTCTTACAAGAGTTCTTCACAAAAGTGACCCAACAATTTCAAGAAAAGTATATCGGTGAAGATGCATATGGAAACTATGAGTATGTAGGGACTCCAGATGAGAGATCTAAGGGTCTTAGAGCAATCGTGTATACAGTTGCTCGTGAGTACTATGCAAAGTATCCATATAAAATTGAAGATATGATGGTTAGACCTAATGGTAATTATGTTGGAAATAATCCTTATATTGCTGTTCAAGATAACACTTACGTAAAACCACATATGGAATTTATTCCTGTATATGAAGATGGGACTCCTGCATTATTATCAAGTGATCAAGTTGTTAGATCATTTGATTATAGCAAGTTTGATAAAAAGTTTGACCCTAAGCTTTATGACACTTATGTCGTGGCCCAAGATAATACTAGAGTTCATATTAACCCTGTTTTTATTAGCCAGATCCCAGGTAAAGATAAGAAAAAGAAAAAGTATGTAGCACCCGGACATAATAAAGATAAAATAACGACTGGAGAAATTGGTAAGCCAATGCTTGTTACTAATACAGGAAGTATTCAAACACCAAAAGGAATTGATTATGTTCCTCAAGAGGAAGTTTTAAGTATTTTAAAAAGAGCAAATGCTATCAATACTAAGGTTACTGATAAGTTTAATCAAAAATCACCTGTTGCTAAGAAGAGAAGAGTTCTTTACGAAAGATACGATACTAATAAGCATATTATTAAAGAAGACGCACAATTCTTCTACAGAGTATTCGATGCACTTAACGTACATATGATCTCATTAAGCAAAAACTATAGTGGTGGACAGTTTGCTAACACTGAAGAAACTCAATTGTTCTTTGCTCAAAATGCAACATCTCAAGCTTTCCAAGCAGCACCAATGCTTAGAAATGATTATGAGTGGTCTGTAACGACAAGTGTTCCTCAGTATCATACTGATGAGTTTGGAATTACTATGCCAATGGGAAGCAAAAAAGTAACAAAGAAGTATTCACTACCTTTACTATATAAGATTGCTACAACAGCATATGATGCTAAAAAAAGAACTGTTAATGAGCCTAAGGCCAGAACTCTAATTAATGATGTTATTAATAGAGCGATTAGCAATACTAGTACTCAATTAGCAAAATTTTGTAATACAAATTATTTAAATTATAAAGAAGATTCTCGCTTTAAAGAGATCTATAAAGCTTCTAAGTTTTTAAGAGCGACCTTAAAGAGCCCTTATGCAAGTAGTGAAGAAGATGCTGCTCGTATTCAAGGATATGATGAATCAATTAGAAAAGAATTAAGAACAAGATGGCAGGCCTTTAACGAAGATTGGGGAGAGCCTGCTCTTAAGATTTTAGGAACTGCAGCTTTAATAGCATTAGCAATTGTCCTTATTGTTGGGTCAGGTGGTACAGCAGCTCCAGGTGTAATGGCAGGAGCGTTCTCAGTGAAAGCAGCACTTGCTGGTGCGGCCTCTACTTTCCTAGCGGTTGAGTTCTTTATCTCATTCCCGCTTGTAGTAAGCTCCGCTTATAATAGAATTAATACACATTTCTATGAAGTACCAGCTCAGTTAAGATTTCAAAGATCATTAGCTCAAAGTCAGGTGGATTACTCTGAGATCGTTGACTGGGATATGCTAAGAGCAGATGAGAAATCAAATAGAACTCAGAAGTGGATGCAAATCCCATTGATCGCATTAGACGGTTTATATGCAGGAATGTTATTTAGACATGTGAAGAGTAGCCTTGGTTATGTTGGAAAGGGCGCTTATAGAAGACTGACTGATGTAAAATTAAGAGGATGGTCAGCTCCACCTAAATCAATGTTTATGAAAGCTGGTCGTTTTAAAGAGTTAAGAAAGTCTCAAGGCTTTTTTAAAGCTGTAAAAACGAAGGCTAAGGTATTATATAGTAATGCAAAAATGTATATGCCAAAATACCAACCACTTAACCCAAGCATGTTAAATGGTGTCCCACTAAGAATGGGAATCATGAAACAAGCTAAGAAAATGGGGATAGCAAGTGAGCCGTGGAAACTACTTGATGATATCAAGGCCTACCATGGAAAATTAAAAGGAAGAATCACTGAATTTGATAGTTTCGTAAGAGCAGAAGGTGAAGTTCTTGGTAAAGTGAGATTAAACGGTAAGTTTACTTTAAAAGAAGTAATGGAACATGGAATGCAATATCATAAGCTTTCTTTTATTCCAAAGTCTTACTGGCAAGCGGTTAAAAGTGGAGACGCTAAGACATTCCTTAAGTACTTAACTGATAGTGATGTTCTTTGGTCCAAGCTTAAGCATATGCAAGGTAGAGTGGTAAAGATTAGAGAAAGAAATATCGGAAAAGTTATTGCTAAGATTGAAGACTTCCAAAATGGTGTGAAGTCTGGTCAGATTACAGCTCAAGGTGATGAGATGATGGGTGATCTATTAAGAAGGTTTACTGATGATGAGATTATGGTTCTTCAAGAAATCTCTAAAAGATCAAAAGGGATAATGAAAAACTTTAAGACTGTATTTAAAGACCATAGAAAAGTTGTTCAAGGATTAAGGCCAATTTCATACTTATATGGAAAAGCAGGAGTACAATTTAACCCATCAGCGGTTTATCAAAATGTTATTATGGGTGATATTGTCAGTCCTAACTATAAGTACAAAAAGCCAGTTGAAGACTTAGTAAACTACTATGAATCAATGGCAAAGAATTATGGAAATCTAAGTGATGAGATGCGTATTATGAGACGTGAAGTTGAAGGCGATATTGGTCATCATATGACAGTGGATAATGCTGGAAATAGAACTTATCACGATTGATTTATAGAGGCTTATAAACGGCCATGCTTATACCTACCAGTAGGATTATAATCCATGGCCAATATAAAAGCTTAGCAACCTTTGAAAATTTCTTTACAACAATTGGTGTAACTATACTTAATGCTAACCAAATTCCAACTTTAATTAAGACCCAAGTAGGGTATGGCCCTTTATGAGAAATTCCAAAACGATCTAAAAGAATAACTCCTGAAGCAAGAACTAATAAAGAAGCGATTCCACTTACAATTTTATGTAATAACTTTTCAGGATTGTACATACTAACAGTCATTGATAGAAAGAAGACAGCTACAACAAATATATGTAGAACTTTTAAATCGTGGTAGTTTAACATTTAACTATATTACCTTACACGGTTTGTTTTTAAGTCTTCTAACAGCAGCTTGTGCTTCAATAGGAGTATAACCATGAGAAATTTCAAAAGCTTCTCTATCCGCTCTTTCCATTACATCATCAATCTGCTTTTTAGTGGCCTTGCGACCATCTTTAGTTAGTTTTCTAATTTCTGTCTGAATAATTTTATTTCGTTGAGACATATAACTTGTGATTCCATCGATGACGTCATCAGAAGCATTCTTAGTAACAGCATTACATCCAGAACCTAAACCTGCTCTACCAGTAACCTTTGTGATTTGAGCAGCACTTTCTAAGATTTCATTTGTATTGGCCATCAATCTTGGATCGATCTTTCCTCGAGTTGCCATATCCATATAGTTTTTCATATAGATCTTTTTTATTGCTTGGTCTTTTACATCAGCGATCTGAGTAAAAACTCGGCTACTTTTATCGTTAATAGATTGATAAGGAGTCTTTGTCATAGCTGGTGGTTTAATTAAAGAACGTCTAGAACTCATCATATTTGTAGAAGCTGTTTTTCCATAGGCATATGGGTTAATCATACTTCCTGATTCTTTCATGATAAGTTTGTAAGAGTTATATGCGATATCATCTGACATCTTTACAATTCTAGTGATGTTTTCAGAAACCCACTTATGAACTCTACCCATATGAGGAACATCATCATAAAGCGACTTCATATCATCAGCTTGTAATTTATTTAGCCCCATTTTAGTCCAGTTACCGTGGGCCATATCAGACTCTTTTCTTCTGATGTATTCCATAATTTTCTTTTCTAATTGTTGCGTTGTCATTTTTTGACCTTTTGAAGACATCTGTCTTGCAACATCATCAAGGAAACCTCTAAGGACAACTGTGTTCGCTATCTCTCTACTTCCACTTGAATTAGAGACAGAGTAGTGTGATTGACACGATGCTAAGATTAAAGTTGTTAATAACAAAATTAGAATTCTTTTCATGTTTTCTCCAAAAAACCTTGGTTTACATCTTCTTTATCGGCTTCTATTTATATTCATTTAGTAAAAATCAGTAGTTGTCTTGATCGGTCGGTTTTATTTGTAGTAAATTTACATTATAATTGCTCTAAACTTGGAGATTAAGTATGGAAATTGTGGATTTACCTATTAAAAAAGAGATTCGTGCAGCTTTTGATTTGCAAAAAAATCATAAGATTCAGATGAAAAATACAACCGTAAGTTACCGTCTTGAAAAGCTAACTCAAATTAAAAAGTTAATTTTAGAGAAAAAAGATGAAATCTCTCTAGCTCTTTTTCAAGACTTTCATAAACCAAAAGTTGAAACAGAGTTGACTGAGATTATGCCAGTTGTTTCTATGATTAATCTTTTAGAGAAACAGCTTCCAAGTTGGATGTCGGATGAAAAAGTAAAGACGCCACTTCTTTTTAAAGGGTCAAAGAGTTGGATTAGAAGAGAAGGTAAAGGATGTAGTTTAATTATCTCTCCTTGGAATTATCCATTTCAACTAGCATTTTATCCTTTGTTAACAGCATTTGCTGCAGGAAATACAGTCATATTAAAGCCATCAGAATTTACTCCGCATACTAATAAAGTCATCCAATTATTATTGGAGCAAGTTTTTAGTGTTCAAGAAGTTAAAGTAATTGAAGGAGCTGTCGATGCTTCAACAGAGTTGCTTGAGCTGCCTTTTGATCATATCTTTTTTACAGGTAGTACAAATGTAGGAAAGCTTGTTATGGAAGCAGCTAGTAAACACCTTGCTAGTGTAGCTTTAGAGCTTGGTGGAAAATCTCCAGTGATTGTTGATCGTGGAGTTAACTTTGAAGAAGCTAGTAAGAAAATTGCTTGGGCCAAGTTAGTTAATGGCGGACAGACCTGTGTTGCTCCTGATTATATGTTAGTTCATAAAGATGATGAGTCTGCAATTGTTGATTCAATGATAGGACATATCAAAAGCTTTTATGGGAATGATTGGGTTAAAGAAAAAGATTATAACCATATCATTACACAAAGACATGCGGAAAGATTGAACTTTCTTATTCAAGATGCTGTTGAGAAAGGTGCAGAAATAAAGTTTGGTGGAGAATACTTCGCTGATAGTCATGTAATCAGTCCTACTATCTTAACAGGTGTAAGCAATGATATGAAGGTTATGCAAGAAGAGATTTTTGGACCTGTCCTTCCAGTTGTTACAGTAGATAATAATCAAGAGATTCTAGATTATATTAATAATCATGATAATGCTCTTGCGATGTATATCTTTAGCGATAACCCCCAAAATACTGAGTTATTTATGCAGCAGACTTTTAATGGTGGTGTTACTATTAATGACGCTTTATTAGCTGTTGGGCATCCATTACTTCCATTCGGAGGAGCAGGAAAAAGTGGTATTGGTAAATATCATGGGAAATTTGGCTTTGATGAATTTTCAAATCTTAGGCCAGTTTTAAAAAGAAATTTAGATCTTGGAGCTTCGTACTTTTTCCCTCCTTACACGACTCAAAAAGAGGGGGTTGTATCAAACCTTTTAAAGAAATTTAGCGGGATTTTTTAATCGAATTAATATATTCTTGAAGGTCAGCTGCTTGAGTATCTCTTAGTAGCTGATCTATATCTTTTTGAAAATTGTTTAAAAGTTTTGGACCTTGAAAAACGAATGAAGAATAAATTTGAATTAAAGATCCACCATCTTTCCAAAATTCATGTATTTCATCAAATGTATCTATTCCACCAACACCAATAACTGATAAGTCATCAACTTCTCTTGCAGCTTCGCAGACTATTTTTCTAACGTTTTTAGATATCTCTTTAATATACTTCCCTGAGAGACCACCTTTTTCATAGTCATGTTGGATAGTCGTATTAGTGGCAATGATTCCAGAGAGCTTAAACTCTTTAGCAAGCTCTACAAGGTCTAAGATATCTTCACGAGCAAGGTCGGGAGCAATTTTTAGGTATAAAGGCTTTGGGTGCAATTTTCTCTTTTCATCTACAGCTTCACAGATCACTTTGAAAGCTTCTTTAGTTTGAAGTTTACGAAGCCCAGGAGTATTGGGTGAAGAAATATTTATAACTAAGTAGTCACAAAAAGGAGCAAAGTAATCGTATAAGTAAGCATATTCACCAGGTGTATCAACTATAGTCGTATCTTTATTTTTCCCAATATTAACTCCTAGTGAAGTGGAGTACTTGGAGGAAAGAATATTTTCTTTGATAACTTCACATCCTGCGTTAGGAAAGCCCATGGCATTGCGTAAAGACTGAATCTCAGGCAGTCGCCAAATTCTTGGCCTTGGGTTTCCTACTTGGGGAACTTTTGTAACAGTCCCTACTTCTACTGCACCAAAGCCACAGTTAGAAAAGAACTCAATTGCTTGAGCATCTTTATCAAAGCCAGCTGCAGGCCCCACTGGAAAGTTCCATGAG
>CAXGOD010000078.1:0-8079 GCA_964011245.1 uncultured Bacteriovoracaceae bacterium
TATAAAAGGGCCTCAACCGATAATTTTTATATGTACTTAAGATTTAAAGTGCTACCAAATATGGCAATATCTGGAAATATTTCAGGTGATAAATATTCAAATGTATCTGCGACAATAGATTCAACTGGTGGTGTTGTCTCTTTCGATTGGGCCGCAATGTCAGTGAATGATGCAGGACTTGGAAATATTGTAGGTTACAGAGTTTATTATAATACTGAAGACAGTCAAATGGATGGATCATTAACGTCAAATATAGTTTGGGGAGAAGTTGATTCCCAAACATTTAATGCTAGTTATGTTGATCTTGATGCTTCAACAACTACAGTTCAAATATCTGGCCTAGATAAACGAACTTATTATTACTTTAGAGTTGTGCCTATCAGAAATGATTCAAACTATACAGTCAATAAGTTTACAGGACTCACAGGTGGAGACTATATTTCAGAATCTGATATTACATTTTTAACTGTCGTTACACCTACAGATAACTATTACTATAACCATGATTCATTTAAGCTTTATGAAATAGATGAATCCAATTTAGATGAATTGACCCGTACGGATGCCATTGATTATTGTGAGGATTTTCGTTTAAAAATTTATAAAGATGGTCAAGAAGAAAATTTCTATCATGAATTAATTGATGTAGCAGCTAGAGATTTTTTAATTTCAGTTGATGCAAACTTTGGAGAAAGCAGAAGGTATTGGATCAATAGGAATTTTATTTCTGTTGAGTCAGCTGGTTATAATTCAATAGTAGGGTATATAGCTGATCAAGAAGAGCAAGATTGGACCTATGATAACACTAACTACTATTATTATAGAGACTCGGAAGATCCAACTGGAAATAATTTAATTAGTTTTTATGGATATTATACAAGACCAAGACAAATTGGAGTATTTAAATATATTCCAAGTTGGGCGTTCGGGTATGCTCGATGTTCTATTGATTTATAACGTGTTTCACACTTGGGGAAGTGTATGAAAAAGATGTTTATATTAAAAAATTTATTATCATTACTTGTAATTTCTTTACTTACAAGTTGTGTCGGTACAGTTGAAGAAGCAGGAGTTGATGGCTCATTTACAACAGTAGTGAATGAGATAAATATACAGTTTACTGGAGTTGAAGAAGTTGTTGGTATTTCAGACAGTCGAATAGAAGTTTTTTTTAGACCCGCACAAGGCGAAAGTGGAAAGTATAATTATAAAATTAATCTAGGTGGTGGTCTTGTGCCAGTATCTGTTCCTACTGAAGTTTTAGCAACTACGGATTATCGTGGTTATTTAAAGTATACATTAAAAGATTTAAATCCTGGTTATTTATATAAAATCTCTATCGATGTGCAAGATCAAGAAAGTAAACTAACATATAAGACAGATAAAGTTTTAGAAGCAAGAACTTTTTTCCAAAAAACATGTAATTTTAACGGAATTGACTCAGTTGAAAATTTACCTGGTACAGCAGGAACTGATTCTCTTACGATAAAGTGGAGCAATGCAGAAGTTACTTCAAAGGGGATCAAGCCAGATAAAGGGGATCCTAGAGAGTATGAGATTACATTAATAGATGCCAAATCTTATAAACCATCAAATTTCTTTGACGTTGATTTACTTGGAGGTGTTGGAAGATATACAACACTTGTGACTCATGACGAGTTTTCTTCAGAATATGTTTACCGTGGTTTGCCTTCTGGAACTGAGTTTTTTATTAAGGTACGTTGTTACAATAAAGAAGAAAGTGAAAGACCTGGCGATAAAGGAAATCCACAATACGATGGTGAAATGAATACAAATTATGTCAAAATTGCAACTTTAGATGATACCTTAGCATCAATAGATTATGATGCAGATAAAATTCTTTTAATTAGAGGGTCTGGGGAAGATGCGACAAAGACTTTTTCTATTACTTGGGATGATGTACAAGGTGTCTTTGACCATTACAGAATATATTATACTCAAAATGCTACTTTTGATGAAAGTAATATTATAGATGATTGTAGTGTAAACGTTCCGGACAATTCTCAAGGTGGAAGTATTTACTGTAAGAAGATTCCTTACAATGAAAATAGGGTTCAAGTTTTTCCACTGGCCTCTAATTCTTTATATCAAGTTGCATTTGTACTGTGCCAAGATTTATCGTGTAGCACAGGTAAAAGAATAATGATGAAAACATGGGAATATGACACCAGAGTTCCAGACTCAGCTTTTTTTGGCTTGACATCTATTTCAGCTGCTACCCGTCTACAAGACTTAGGAAAATTAACCTTAGCTTTTGCAAAACCAGATTCTACTAACGGTACTTTTGATGGGTATACAGTTCTTTATAAAAGTGGAAGTTTAACTGCTACCGCCCAAGATATCACTGATCCTGATACCTATACTGGCCAGATTGAAGTTGAGCCTTATACTACGGCTTCAGATGAAAAACTTACACTAACAAATGTCGATTATGGCCAAACCCATTGCTTTAATGTGGGGATTTTTAGGTGGAAAACCGATGGAACCAAACAACAGATTACCAACGAAGCTTGGAGTTGTATTACACCTGAAGTTTTAGCACCATCAAACTCTGAATTTACTGGCTTGACTGAGGGGGAGTCCACCTCAAGATTTTTAAAGTCAGCTCTTACAATATATTGGGACCTACCAACTCAGGGGGTTTATGAAAGATATGTTGTCTTCCTTAAGCATAATGGGGCGACAAGTTTTAGCTTTAATGATGCCATTAATGAAACATCTGTTGGTAATTATACTAACTACTACAGGTATGAAATAAACGATCCTGCTGCTGAGTCATTTTCTCTAGATTATGTAACACCAGGGGGAAGTTTTGTATTTGGAATCTTGACTGAAATAGTTACCAGGGGTGGAAGTTTTCATAGCACCAATAACACTGCTATCATTACTTGTAATGTACCAGCAAGCCCCGCTAATGAGAACGACCCTACATTCGAGGCAAGTTGTACATTTTAGTAGATAGGTAAAAACGACTTATTTTAGTAATATTGAAATTTTTTGTTATACTTAAAAAGTGAAGTATTTCAATATCTTAATGCTATTTTTTGCACTTTGCTTACCATCGTTTGCGCAACAAACGGAAGAAGTTCCATCTGACTTTTTGATAACTCTTCTATTCAAACAACCATCTCTAAGTGAGTTTGAAAATACAAGTATCAATAAAACATTATTAAGAATTGCCTCTGAGCAAAAAGAGTATCAACTTACCTTTGCTAATGATCTGGAGTTTAAAGGAACAAAGGTATCTGTTTACTCTTTAGGAATTAGTGTCGTGAAGACTGAAGGTTTGAGCAATGTCTTTGATATTAAAGCCGTTCTAGGTGATATTAAAAAAGGTAAAGTCCTAAAAGTTAAACGAAAAGAAAATGTAAAACGCAAAACCATTCAGAAAGAAGTTGAGCGTTTACTCTATTCAATCTTCGGTGAAGATGAAATCTTTGATAAAAAAAATAAAAAGAAAAAAAAGAAAGCTAGTGTAAAGAGTAAACCTTTTGATAAAAAATATGATAATGGGCTTAATGACTTTAAACTGCGGATTCTTAAACTTAAAGTTATACTACAAGATAAGTTTGAAGAGATTAAGAAAAAAATTATTAAAAAAAAAATAGATGAAGAAAAAGAGCAAGAATTAGAAGAGCCTCAGCAAAAAAAAAAGAAATCTCAAATAAAAGCTATTCAAGGCAAAAATAAAATTTTAGCAAAAGAGAAAAAACGAAAAAAATATCCCTCCATTAACGTTGAAAATTTCACATTTATTGGTGTTGGCTACTGGTCTAATGATGTTGAAAGTGAATATATTGTTAACACTAACACTTATCTTCCACAACTTATGTTTACGGCGCAAAGAGGCTACTTCTTTACTGAAGAAGAGGTTTTTTATTACAGTTTGTCAGCAAAGATAGGCAATCTAATGAGTGACTATGAAATAGATGTTGAGGGGTCTACAGAATTTAAAATTGCTCTAGGTGCTAAAAATGATGAATACCGAACTCAAGTTGAAGCACATCTGAGTTATCATGAAATGAGCTATGGAAATCTAAGTAATACAGGTGAAGGGGTAGTGGCCGCTAAGCATGTGAATTATTGGCTTGATTTTAATGTAGGGATCAGGAGAGTCATCTATGACCGACCATTTAAGTTGAACCTGCAATATGGAACTTTGATCTCTGGGAATATGTCATTTCCTAATATAGATAGTCAGTCTCTAACTGGCTCTAGGTATGGAGCTGAATTTATAGCAGTTAACGTGTGGAAAAGGATGTCTATCGCAGGTGGAATATCTTTTATAAATATGCAATCAAAAGCTATTGATCCAGTTGTGGTAGAAAGTAACGTTTTTGATACTTTTTATGCTAGTAGTTTTTCTGTTAATACTAGTCTTTATTATACTTTTTAAGGAGAAAAAGTGGATAAACCTTTTAAATTTATATTTTTTTTTATGCTAATTATTTCTCAATATGCTTTGGCCAATACTGAAAAGTACTCAAATGAAGTGAGCCTGAGCCTAGGAATGTCTTCAATCTCATTTGCAGAAAATGAAAAAACTATTCAAGGTGAAAATGTTAGTGAGATTGTCACTGGTTCAGTTTCAGCGATTAGTATGTCTGTGCAATATGATTTTAATAATAATATGAATTATCATGACTATATTTCTGTGGTATTTCCGATTCTTCCTAGTTCCACCGGTCAATTTGGAGATTTTGTTTATGGTAGAGATTTTTATTTCAATGGTATAGCGTCTACTTCTTCTTTTAGAACAGATGGAACTTCTATATCTTTTAAGCCTAATTTTCGCTACTATGCTGGTTATGCCTTAGGTGCAGGGTATTTAGTCTATAACACTGAAACCGCTACTAAATCCGATATTATTTTCGAAATAGGTGGTAAGGGTGGAGCTAGCTATAGTGTAATGGAAAATCTAGATCTAAAACTTGACCTTTTTGTTTTGAAAGGGGTTGGTATTGTGACTTCCTCTATGGTGACAAAAGTGTTCATTGGTGCCGCCTTCACATTTTAATTTAAAAATTAAAAAAAATATTCCGATAAACAATTAGAGTTATTGATAAAGGATTATCATGAAAGGTTTTATATTATCATTTTTACTTTTTTCAGTTACGCTAGTTAACTTATCCTATGCTGCTAAGATTATGATACAGAGCCAACCAGAAGGTGCGGAGATCTTTATAACAACAGATGGATCTCAGAAACCTTTAAAAGTTGGGAAAACACCTTATGATCAAGATCTCAATGTTTTAATTGATACTTTTGTTAAAAAAAATCAATTTATTATTACACTAAAAAAGCCAGGGCACTTTGATTATAATGTTCTTTTCACTAAGACGACTAATGTTGACATTAATTTAAATGTTAATATGAAAGTATTTTCAAAAATTACACAAATAAAAGATCATGATCTTCTCATGATAAAGTTGTTTAACATTCAAAAACTCATTCGTGGGAAAAATATAGGGGACGCATTAATCGAACTAGGTAAGCTTGAAGAAAAGTATGCTGACTTTTCGATTGTTGCCGAGTTAAAAGCTACAGCATATTACATTAATAAAGATGTAGAAAATGCTTTGTCGTATTACAGAAAAGCATTCTCACTAAATTCTGACAATATTGACGCATATAAAATGAAAGTTTATTTAGAAAAAAAATTAGGTGTTGACTCCGATTTATAGGTAAGATTATGAAAAACTTTATTTATTTACTATTATTTTTTTTTAGCATGAACTCTTTTGGACAGACTGCTTTGGAATGGCAAAAATTCTCTATGGAAGAGAAGATCATGTCAAAAATAACAAATACTGTTTCTAAAGTCCTTAAAGATAATCAGTATATGGTTGAGGTTGAAGTGAAATTCACTGATCCAGGACCTCCTAAATTTGAAGATATGAATAAGGTAGGGTTAAAGGTCTCAGATATCGAGTTTGATGAATCAAAAGGGGATTACATTGCTTTTTCTAAAATTGGTTTAGAGGTCCCAGTTATTGAAAAATATTATGGTGACCATCAACAAAAACTCAAAGAGATACACCGATTCAATGAATCATACAATATTTTCAAAAATTTAGACTCAATCGATGTAAAGGTCTTCTTTAGTGACTTATTACCTGAAGCAAAGGTTTTACAGGCAACAAAATTAGTTCAAAATTTAAAATTCTCAGTTGGAGATGTAAAACCAAAAATGAAATTTGAAAAGCTTTCATTAGAAACAAAAAAGGTCGCTAATATCGCTAAGAAAAAACCTGAAGATAAAATCACTTTAAAAGATATTTTTACTTGGCTTAGTGAATTTGGCAACGCGATTGGTTTAATTGTTGCTACTATTCTATTTGGTCTATTTGCTAAAAAATTACTTTCTATGTGGGAAGAGATTATGAATTCTTTGATTATGAAAAGAGAAGAAATTAATAATCCACTAGAAGATGAAAAGAATGAAGAAGAAGATTCTGTTGCAAGTGCAGAAGAAGGTGATCATTTATTTGAAGATCTAGAGTCTGAAGACTTTGAAAGATTCAGAAAATTATTTGAAAGGTCTAAGCAAGATGCAACACTTCTTATAAAAAGATGGATCAGCTTTGGGGAAGAGAAGTATAAAATGGCCTTAAAGGCTGTTGCACAACAACTCAGAGTTGAGGACTTATCTGTTCTTTTTACAGGACTTTCAGATAAAGAAAGAGAAAAATGGAAAGATAGCCTTGATCAGTTTATGAGTTTAGAATTAATAAACAAAACAAACCAGTTTATATCTGAAGAAGTTGTTCGATCAATGATTGGTCCAAGTCAAGTTGATGATGTAGAGCTCATAGATTTACTCCTAACTCTTACTGAGGAAACGGCCGTAAGTTTTATAGACGCACATCCTGAAGAATCGAAGATTATTATGAATTTATTAACTCCACAATTTAGCGGGAAAATCTTAGACCAGTTAGATGATGACAAAGCATCAGAGCTCATTGGCCAATCACTAGAGTTTGATTTCTCATCAATAACGGATAATTACAGCGCATTCAAAAAAGTATTAGCTGACTTTATTGACTCTAAGAAAAGAAAACCATTTAGTGAGAAAATTGTTCAGATGCTTCCAGATTTCAATCCACTCAAGGAATCGATGCTATATGACTTCCTTGCAAATAGTGGTATGAAAACTGAGATATTGTATATGGCAAGACAAAACTTTCCTTCAGAGTTAATAATTGAAATGCCAGGAACATTTCTTAAAAAGGCATTACAGTCTTATGAGCAGGATCAAAGGATTACATTATTGGCGTCTCTAGAAGATGATTTAAAGAACAAGCTCATTAATTCATTTGCAGAAGAGGGAAGTGCAGCAAGAGAAATGCTAGATATGGAGTTTGAAGATATTGAAAATAATGATATTGCTCAAGCTCAAATTAAAATTCGTAAAGATGACATGTGGAAAGACTTTGTCATTCATGTTAGAAGTATGGCAAAAGATGATGATCAATTCTCATCAGAAGTTGATATGCTGGTTCAACAGTGGGTTAATAAAATGACAGAAAACCAAGCTGTTGCATAGAACACAAAGATTAAAATCATAGTCCTTTATATATCATATCCAATTCTTAGGCCATGATATATAAAGGGCTTTTATTCATTTGATTATCTATAATAATTTTATCGCCTTTCTTTATTTCTATTTTTTCAGAGATTTCTGATAAAAAGATCACCCCTTCAAGAGGTATATTAATATTTTTTGCAAGTGTTCTTTTCTTTTGATTGTTACTATCTACGATAAAAACGTTTATTCTAGCATTTCCAGGTTTACCATAGGTTCCACTAGGGTTGAGAGTCTGATCAGGGTGAATATCACCGCAAATAATTTCCATAAAAGAAAATTTTAGTTGATCTTTTAAGTTAATACTTAATTTGTTCTTTTCTACACTAAAGCTAGTCGGAAGGTTCAATTTCTGATTTTTTTCTTAGAACTTAAAACAACAGAATCAGGAAAAATGCCTCGCATATTTTGACCACCTCCGTACTTTCTTCCTATTAGGGTTCTGTAGTTTCCAAATTTTGAACCCTTTGTGA
>CAXGOD010000079.1:0-7987 GCA_964011245.1 uncultured Bacteriovoracaceae bacterium
CTGTCTACAGGCACTTGTTGTGCTCTATATGTACTTAGCCTTTTAGAATGTTTTATGTTCAGGTAAAAATTAACTTCACCAAGGTATTCATTCATTATTCCACTATTAACAAACTCAACTGGTTTTCCCTTCACATATGTTTTCTTCTTTGTGCTAATATTTGGCATTTTATTTTTGGCAATGAAGACAATTCTTTTTAATTCAAGTTGAGTTGTTTCTTTGCCTTTTTTATAGCCAATAATTTCAATATATAGATCTTGCTTAAAGTTATTTAGGGGTAATTTTAAAGAATTCCTCTTAGTTTTAATCTCTTTTAATAATTTGTTCATGCTAACATCAGTATAAATTCGAACACGATAACGGCTAACGGGAACAACGCTATCCCAAGTAAGTTTAAGTGAATCTTTTTGACATAAGAATGCATCATCAACAAGCAATGTTCTTAATTTTATTTTTTTAAGCCCAGTCCTTTTCAAAGTATTATTTTGATCAATTTTAGACTTTTGACTTTTACCTAGCTTTAATTTTCTACCATTAAAATTTAATAGTACGGAACCATCAGCAACTGTAAGTATATCACCTTGCCCCTCAATTTTTTGAATATTGATTACACTCTTTCCGTTGGGCTTAACTGTGATTTTTTTACCATTGATATAAAAAATCATCTTTTTATTTAAAAAAGCTGTAATTTGCCCTCTGTTTAATGAGACTAATCCCCCTCTAAGTTTAACCAAAGAGTTGGATTCAATATTAATTTGGTTTTTATGTACAGTTTCTAAAGTTAACTTTGATTGATCACCTGTGAATATTTTATCACCATCAATAAAAAATTCGTTTGTTGCTACTTTATACCAACTCAATGAATTTTTTGAACGATACTTAACATCATTAACAGATGAGTTCACTGTTGCTACTTTATCAAATTCATTACGGATTTCTTTAACAACGAAGAGTTCATCATAATATACAAGGCTTAAAATCCCTAAAATGAAAAATATAAAATAGATTGCGAAAAGTTTTTTATTACTCATTGTGATTATAGTCTAACGATTGAATGAAAATAAGTAAATGATGAATAACTTAATATCTCCTTGTATCTAAAGCTCGACAAAGGCGTATTGGATTATATATTGATTAATTTTTTTTTAACTACTTTAATAACTTCTATTATGAGTGAAGATGTCCAATATGACAATCACAATGGCAATCCCCTTCAGTATGTGAATTCTCTTCTTTTTCAGCATGAGAATGGCAATCTAAATCTGTTCTCTTAATTTTCTTAACACAATCTGAAGATAAATCACAAATTTCAATATTAGCGTAAGTAAAGTTTGCTACAGTAAAGAGTATTATGAATGAATTTATAAATGATCTCATTACTAAAATTTCAGCATTTTTATTTCATGGAAGTCTAGATATTACATAGATCTTAACCAACAAGGCGCACAATACATATCTTTATAAAAACTTAACAAAAATCTAAATAAAATATGCTATATAAATACTCATTATGGATAAATTAATTGAAGTTTTTAAACTTTTTTTCCACTTAGGGCTTGTGGCCTTTGGGGGACCTGCTGCACATATCGCAATGATTCACAAGGAAGTTGTCGACAAAAGAAAGTGGATGGATGAGAAGCACTTTTTAGACCTTGTGGGTGCAACTTCTCTTATCCCTGGACCTAACTCTACCGAAATGGTTATTCACTGTGGATTTCAAAGAGCGGGTGTTGTAGGCCTCTTTATTTCAGGGATTTCGTTTATCCTTCCAGCATGTGTGTTAACAGGGATTCTTGCCTTTCTTTACTCCGAGGCGCAACAAATACCAAATTTTGAAGCCTATATGATTGGAATAAAACCTGTTGTTATAATTCTTATTTATCAAGCTTTAAGAAAGCTATGGAAAAAAGCGATTACAGGATATGAACTTGGACTTGTATCCCTACTCGTTTTAGGTTTAGGTTTTTCAGGTATTGGGGAAGTCTATGCATTATTTATAGGTGGAATACTAGGTTTTTTCTTTCTTAAGACCAAAAGTATTCACACCTTAACTAGCGTTGCCCTGCCATCAATTTTTTGGGTTTTTGCGAAGATCGGTTCTGTTCTTTTTGGAAGTGGCTATGTACTTATTGCATACCTTCAAGATGAAATTGTTCATCAAAGAGGGTGGTTAACCAGTGCACAAATTGCTGATGCTGTAGCGATCGGACAATTCACTCCAGGACCTGTTTTATCAACTTCTACTTTTGTTGGTTACCTTCTTGGTGGTGGCTGGGGAGCTGTTATGGCCTCTATTGGTATCTTTTTACCATCATTTTTATTTGTCTTAATCTTAAATCCGCTAATACCAAAAATGCGAAACTCAAAGAACTTCTCCCTCCTTCTTGATAGTGTAAATGCAGGAACCGTTGGGCTTATGGCCTATGCCCTTTATCCCCTAGGTAAAGTCGCTTTTATCAATCCTGTTGGAGTTGGAATTTTTATTATTACAGCAATCATCGTATGGAAGTTTCCAAAAGTCAGTGCGATAAAGTTAGTAAGTCTTGGGATTATTTTAGGGGCCGTTTCTGCTCATTTAATATAAGTCGCAAGTTCATCTATATTTACAGTTATAGAACATGAAAAACCATCTAAAAGTTCTTTCGTTTTATCAAATAAACTTTTTGCCATCTTTTCTTTTAACTCATCACTACGCCCAGCTAAAAGTAAAACTGTGATATGAATCATTTTATTTGGCATATCATTGTTACCAATTAGAACATTTTCTACTTCAATAGTTCTTGTTTTTAGGGCCTCTAATTTTACAGTTTTTTGAGCTGCTAAAGATGAATGCAAGGTGTCTGCGAGTATTGAAAGATCAACTTCACTTTTTATCTTTGAGTCGTGTTCAATTATTATATGTGGCATTCATGCCCTCCTCTACTTTAAAGCTTCACCAACAGCATGAGCACTTGCCCAGCACCACTGAAAATTATGGCCACCTAACTGCCCGGTTACATCTAAAACTTCTCCAATAAAATACAAACCTGGCTTTAACTGACTCTCCATGGTTTTAGATGAGACCTTACTGGTACAAATCCCCCCACGAGTAACTTCCGCCTTTCTAAAGCCTTCTGTTCCGTTGGGAGTAATTTTCATTTGATGCAATTCACTTTGAATTTTTAATCTATCATCTTTAGCCAATCGTCCTATATTGATTTTACCATCAACACCTATTCTATCAAAGAAAAGGTCGACGAAACTATTTGGTAAATGTTTTTTCAAAATAGTATCTACTTGATAATTTCCAGGTCCCTTCATGATTTCTTTTTCAATATCAACACCAGGAAGCCAATTAACTTCAATTGAATCTCCATGATTCCAAAATAAAGATGTTTTTAATATCCCAGGTCCACTGAGTCCTTTATGGGTAAAAAGAACATTCTCTGAAACATAGTGCCCATTACAGGTAATACCTGCAATAAATGCATTCCCAGCTAAAGAATCAAATCCTGATACTTTAAAAGGCACAAGTGCAGGAGTTGTGGGAATTATTTTATGCCCATATTTTTTCGCTAGCACGTAACCAAAGTCAGAAGCACCGATAGATGGAAGAACAATCCCCCCTGTGGCAATAACTAGTTTGTCACAAAGATATGTGACCTCATTATTGTAGACTTTAAAACTTTGCTCAACATCTTCAACTATTAAGTCTTTTTGCTCTAACCTTAGCTTTATATTACTTTTTTTAAGCTGAGATATTAGAACTGAATTTATATCTTTGGCTGAACGTTTACAAAAAAGTTGTCCATGTAATCGTTCTTCGTATGGAATATTATGTTCATTGATCAGTCCAATAAACTCCCAAGGTGAATATCGAGATAAAGCAGATTTAACAAAGTGAGGATTCTCTGAAAAATAGTCTTTAGGATCAGAACCATAGAGATTGGTAAAGTTACACTTTCCTCCTCCAGAGATAAGTATTTTTCTACCAACCTGCCTATTATGATCTACAAGAAATACTTCTTTGCCATTAAGTCCACAAAAATGGGCTGCCATCATACCAGCAGCACCAGCCCCTATGATCAGAATATCAGTTTCGATTGTTTTCATTTACCTTCTTCTTAAACGTCTCCATAATTTTTTAAGTTTAGATCTTTTTTTTCGTTTTTTTGAAGAAAGAGTTCTTGATTTTTTAGGAATTAATCTTCTAGGAAGTACTCGGTATTTACCAGAGTTCAAAATCATCAAGCTAGCTCCAGTGGTAGACATCCCTTTTACGTAGAACTTATGATTATTAAATCCAGCTAGATCGGCATTATTCATCGTTATACTAAAACGACGACCACTTCCTGTCATATATCCACACTTAACGGATACTTCAGCATCTGGAGTCTTATTACTATAGCCTTGTATAATTTCTGTTAATTGTATGTTTAGCTTATTTTCAACAGTTCCTCTAATTTTACTATAAGAACTTGTTGCTCGTCCACCTGCATAAACCTTTACTGATACAGGTGAGTAATGCGTGTAATTACATGCCCAGCCAGAGATCGTAGTCGTTGTAGATGTTCTTTCTACTTTTTCAATCTCTCCCTTTATTCTTTTTGGAAGATAACCATCATCACATTTAATCCCAAAACGTTTATTACTTGCCAGTGCTGTTGCTTGTACAACCGGATCATCAACGATTGGGTTCCACCTCTCTTCAGGAATAATACGAACCCAAAACTCTTCACCATTTGAATAATACGCAGTAGAAGTTTTTGACAATAAATCCGCCTTTGAAGTGGCCTCAATTGCTCCGTCTTCAAGGCGACAATTATTTCCGTAGGCAACAACTTGTACCATAGGAATTACTGGGTTTATACTTTCAGTATTTGCGTCCATTCTTGCTGTTGCTCCAATAGTTCTATCTTTTTCATATTGAAACTTAGGTAATAGTTTATAAAAAACACCTAAAGAGTTTGATGTTGCAAAGAGATTATTTGGACGGCCATAAATTGAATTCCACTCGTTAATTAAATAACTCGTTTTTCCATCACTTCTTAGAACCGCAAAAGGTGTTGCCCAAGGACTTGCTTGGAGACTTCCCCAGCGCATAAATGCCAAGCTTCCTTCTGTATAGCTTGATGGACAAATCTTAAAGTTATGAAGTTTTGGATTATTTTCTACACAGTTATCGGAAGGTCTTATACCCATAGATCGTGTTCCTGTGACAACAGAATTAACGCCTGTTCCAGATAAAGTTCCATCTAGATCACGAATTACACTATTAGCCAAGTTCTGTCTCGATTTAGAATCTACATTAGCATCAACTAAGTGAGCTCTAAATACTGGCTCAGGATAAAAGCTCAGTCCACTAACTAAATTTGTAAATTTATTTGATCCACCTGTTGAAGTAAATGGAATTGCGGTATTATCAATAACCTGTCCATTAGACTTAGTGAACGTTCTAGTATTTTCTGAATAATTTAAAAAGTGCGAGTTATGAATTTCGAAAGGGCCATCATATAAAATCATCCCTGTCTTTCTATACCTATCAGTTCGTACATCATTATAGTAGAAATCATCCATAGCGCTTGAATGATTTTGAGTCTCACCAATAAAAGTGGAATTTTTAATAATTTGGTTATAAGCAACCCAAAAAGACCAACCATTATCTGCAACAATTGCTCTATCATAAACAACAGTGTCTCCTCTAAAGTAAATACCTGAAAGCCTATTTTTGTATGCCTTAAGTCCTTTAAAAACTGGAACTACAGGTGGACGATAATGAGCACTTGCTAATTTTTTATCATTTGGATTATTTGGGTTATTTGTATTTTGCCAACCAGGAGCACCATCCCAAGTAATCCCTGTTTTACAAGAGTGGGCAGTGTTATAGTTAAAAGTATCTGTAGCCTCAAATAAAGGAGTTGCAACGACATTTCCTTGCATGTCTTTAACTTCTTTTTCAAACGACATCCAATGCCCAGTTCCTACTGACCCTGAAACTACATTATGGGTAATATAATTGTTTGGATGAGAAATCCAAAAGCCAGAAACAGATGGGAAGCGCCCTTGACCTTCAGAGTTCTGAGTATCATCAGAAGCTAAGAGAAGTTTACTTTGGGAAGGCCCCTTCGCCATAATGGCCAGGTTCTTAATAATTCTATTTTCTATTTCGGTACCATCTTCTAAAAAGTAACCATGTCCTTTAAAGTTAAAACATACGTTATTTTGTAGAAGGACTTTATTTGTTCTATGAACACTAATACATCTTTGAAAACTATGATGAATACTTGAGTTTTTAACAAACTGTCCTAGGGCGTCTCCTACATAGTGCCAATGGAATGGATAGCGAGCCATAACTCCAGCTTGCCCCATTTTATAAAGTTCAACACTATCAAGATAGCCTTGACCTCCATGATGAACCATAATATGACCACCCCATTGATCTGTAGGGCCGTCACCTTCTGGTATAGTAAAATCTTCTTCATCTGCCCTTATTAATATATTTCTTGTTAGATTAGCAACCTCAGCACTTTCATCTAAAGTGACGCTCGTACCATTAGCTTTTTGGTAAACCTGTTTCTGCCCCCAGTGCATATAGGCCACATCATGATCAAGATAAAGTCGGTTTGGCTCTCTTGGATTAATATCTGTGATAGTAAACGATTCAGCTTCCTCATAATTATATCCTGTTGGACCTATAACTATCTCATCTCCTATTTTATAACCATGACTTCTAAATACAGGTTTTATCAATCTTCTAGCTGGACGTGAAAGTCTAGATCTTTGAGAGCGATGATTTCTTCCATAGGCCTTTTGTATTCTTTGTTGATAACTGGAAGGAGATCTAGTTGGAAGACTGTGGTGAATTGCTCTTTCATACTTATTAACGATGACAACTGAATTGTCTCCAGGCATCGCTGTCTGTGCCAATTTTGTCCACCCGGCTTTGGAGCGATCACCATGAAAAGACATTAATCCACCATGATGAACAATAATTCCTCTATAGCCATGATTTTGCTTTGGATCTAATGTACTATCTTTCAACGATATTATAAGTTTTTTACTATAAGGGTTCGCTGTTGTCCCACACTGAAAAACACCATTAACAATGATTGTTTTAACTCTAAGTTCAACGATGCTATCTGCATTTTCTTCATCGCAGTGAAGTTCCCCATTGATTGTTAACGTATCAATATTCGTACTTTCATCTAAGTAGGCCACTTCACCAACATTAATAACCACACTCAGCCCTCTTGCTTCACTTAAGCTTGCGGGTGCTCGTTTCTGAATAATACTAGAAATAGATTTTGCAACAGTAGAATCATACGGCACATCAGTGGATTTATTAACTAAAACTCCTACAATCAGAAGCGTTACTAAACCAAATACAGTCGTAAATCCAAAAATAAACTTTTCATTATTTTGTAGTTTCATAGGCCCTCTTTATTTCCTAATTACATATCGGAATTTTAAGGATTTATCTTAAATAATCAGCGATTTAGGTCTTAAAAAAACTCTATTGTGTTTAATTAGCTAAAGTATTGAAAGTACTTAGTTTTAGAGATGTTTGTTAAGTTAGAACCTACCTTTTCAAACCATTTCTTAAAAAATCGACTAAATGTGTCTTCTCTTCATAACTGAGACCTAAAGGCCCGTGATGTCGATAAAACATTGGAAGCTTATCTAGTCTTAGATTAACCTGTTCATCAGTCATTTCTACAAAGTTTTGAACATAGTTTCTATAGTATTGGCCCATTGTTATATAAGTACTAAAGTTTCTAAGAGAATTCCAAGGGTCATTATAGTGATCAACGACTTCCTCTAATGACTTTACAGAGCCTGTATGAAAGTAAGGAGCTGTTTTATCTAGATTTCTTAGAGGTGGAATTTTGAACATATACTTGTGTGATTCTTTTCCACTTATCTCATAGCGACCAAGATCATCGTTTTTATTTCCATATTGAGTAAGTTGTGGAGTAGCAGAGTTATGGAATGCTTTACCACCTAGCAG
>CAXGOD010000080.1:0-7971 GCA_964011245.1 uncultured Bacteriovoracaceae bacterium
GCATTAAGACTAAAAGATAAAGTTCCACAAGAAGTCATTGAAGAACGTTTTGAAAAAATTTATGAAGTTCAAAAAGAAATTGCCCGAGAGCTAAATCAAGAATTTGTAGGAAAGACGATAGAGGTTTTAGTTGAAGGCCAACACGAAGAAACGAATCTTTTAATGCAAGGCCGCCATCAAGGTCAAGCTCCGGATATTGACGGAAGAGTTATCATTAACGATGGTAAAGCAAGTGCCGGAGATATCGTAAAGGTTGAGATCTCAGAAGTTCTAGATTATGACCTTGTTGGAGCTATTGTCGAGTAGGCTATAGGGCCTATTCTTTTAACAGTTTATTCATTAGCTTTTCAAAGTGAATCTTGAAACTTTCATAATATTCACCAGTTGCTGGACCGTTAAAACCAGCATGAATCTCTCTTACCTTTCCATCTTTGCCTATATATAGTGAAGTTGGAAAAGATATAAAATTCTTAATTCCTTTAAAAACATCGGCTACTTTTGTTTTTTTAGTATAACCACCAACAAGTATTGGATAATCAATTTTATAAATGGCCTGTGTCTTTTTTAGAAGCTTTAAAGACTGTTTTTTGCTTGGGCTTCTTTCAAAGCTCACGATCCTAAAATCAACATCTTTGTTAGGATTCTTTTTTTTCCACTCTAATAAATATTTAGTCTCGTCTATACAGTTGGGACACCATGAACCAAATATTTGTACAACTGTCACTTTACCTTTTGTAACTACAGGCTGAACTTTTCCTTTTAGATCTGGAAGCTCAACCTTTGATAGGTCCCCGTTATATGTTGTAATCTTGTTAGGATCTCTTAGCTTAAATTTGGGATCATTCTTTGTTACGAATTTTTGATTATAGCTTAGACCAGCAAACATTTTTCCTTCGTAAATATAATTTTCGCCATAGCCGGCATTTAAGTAAAATGCGAATAAACCATCGAATCCGTAAAGTGCAAGAGCTTCACCTTCCCATTTAGAAGTAAGGTATCGGTAATCTCCGGTTTCAGTCACAATGCTTGAATAAGTATTATTGCCTTTATGTGTAAGAATCCCATAAGTATTATCTTCAAATGTGATTTTTAAATTTGTATCTGCGCTGAAGGCAACTTCATTTATTATTGGAAACTCTAAAAGTTTTGTCTTCATCCCAAACATAGAAAGTTTGTATTCATTTTTTCTATTATACTTAATCCAATAACCTTTAAGAGTATTGCCAATTTGTTCTAACTCAAAGGCAGCATCGTAGCTAAGAATGGGGATAATAATTTTTTTATTTTCTTTTTTATATTCAAGTTCGATTAACTCAATATTGTTTTTTAAAATGACCTTTTTATCTTCAAACTTCATGTAAAAGGGTATCTTTTCACCTTGAATATTTAGCTCAAAACTCCAGACTCCATCCAAAGATGAGCTTTGAAAACAGCTTGATAATAATAGAAGAGGTAAAAGGATTAGTAAGCGTTTCATGATTAGTCCTAAGTAAGGGTGTAATTCTTTCCTGAGTTAAATACTCGTATGGCTTTAATTTACAGGTTTTTCTCATTAGTTACAATACCTTATAAGCCTTTGACAAAAAGTCCTGATATCTGTCAACTAATACAATTGAAGGATTTCCAGCATTTAGTAAGATCAAGAAAATTGATTTTGGAGGATTTTTTATGAGTAAAACTACACAAGATAAATACGCAGTAATTGGAGCAGGACCTTGTGGTATTGCAATGATTAGATGTTTGGCAAAAATGAATATCCCTTTTCAAGCATTTGAATACCATTCTGATGTTGGTGGTATTTGGAATAATGAAAATCCTCTTAGTACTGTATATGATTCAGCACATTTAATTTCTTCAAAGGGAATGACTCAGTATGATGAATTTCCATTTGAAAATAAAGTTCCTGATTTTCCACATAATAAGATTCTAAAAAATTACTTTATTGGTTTTGCTGAAAAATTTGAATTAAAACAATTTATTAGATTCAACTCTGCCATTACTAATGTTTCTAGAAATGACGACGGTACATGGACAATTGACTATAAAGACGTAAAGACTAATGAAACATACTCTGAAAAATACAAAGGTGTTTTACTAGCAACTGGTTTATTTAATAAAGGGAATGAGAATGTTCCTAAGTGGCCAGGAATGGAAACATTTACTGGTGATATGGTTCATGCAGCAAACTACAGATCAAGTGACCTATTTGCTAAGAAAAGAGTTTTAATTGTTGGTTGCGGAAATAGTGCAGCAGATATAGCAATCGATGCTGTTCATAGAGCTGAGACAGTTGATATGAGTGTGCGTCGTGGGTACTATTTTGTTCCAAAGTATGTATTTGGAAAGCCTATGGATACTATGAATAGTAGCTTTAAGAAGTTTATCCCTAGTGCAATTAAAAAGAATATTGATAAAAGAATTCTAAAATGGTTTGCTGGTGACCCTCAGCGCTTTGGCTTCCCAAAGCCAGAATATGACTTATTTGAGTCTCATCCAGTAGTTAACTCATATCTACTTCAACATGTAGGCCATGGGGATATTGATATCGTTGGTGATATTGTTAAAATTGAAGGAAGTACAGTGTTCTTTAAGGATGGTACTAGTAGCGATTACGATGTAATCCTAACTGCAACTGGGTACCATATTAAGTTTAAGTATATCGATCATGAACTGCTTAATTGGAAGGGTGCATGTCCTAAATTGCATATGAACGTTTTTCATCCAAAGTTTGATAACTTATTTGTTTTAGGAATGATTGAGGCAACTGGTATTGGTTGGCAAGGACGTTATGATCAAGCTGAAATGGTAGCTAAATACATTAAGCAAAAAGACACGAATCCAAATACTGAAACATTTAAGTCTTTTGAGGCTGAGAGAAAAGCAAATAATACAGATCTTTCAAATGGTACAAAGTATATAAAACTTGATCGAATGGCTTATTATGTTCATAAAGAAACATATATGAATAAAGTCAATGAGACGATTAAGGAATTAAGTTAATGAAAAACATTCTTATCACAGGAACTGGCGGTTATGTTGGAAGACAGCTAGTAGAGAGAATTAAGGCCGATAATTATTCGCACTCTGATGAAATAGGAGAGGTTGTTGCTCTTGATGTTTTTGAAGCGAAGGAAAAAGTTGATGGTGTTCACTATTATGTAGCAGATATTAGAGATAAAGCGAAACTACAAGAGATCTTTAGAAAGCATAATGTTAATACTGTTATTCATATGGCCGCTGTCTTAGCTCCTAGTCCACGTATTTCTGTTGAAGATATGTACAAAATCAATGTCAATGGAACACGTAATATACTTGAGTGTTGTTTAGATAATAATGTTGAAAGATTTGTAGCAGCTTCTAGTGGAGCAGCTTACGGCTACTACGAAGACAATTCTCCGTGGTTAAGTGAAGACTCTGACCCTATTCGTGGAAATATGGAATTCCCTTATTCTTTTCATAAAAGAATTAATGAAGAAGACTTTGAGCTCTATCATAAAATCATGCCTGATATGAAGCAATTTATATTTAGAATTGGAACAGTTCTTGGTAAAAATGTAGATAACTTAATTACAGACTTGTTTAAGAAAAAAGTGATAACAGGAATTAAAGGTTCTGAAACGCCATTTGTTTTTATCTGGGATGAAGACCTTGTTGAGATTGTTCTTTCTGCTATCTTCTCAGAGAAGCCTGGTGCCTATAATGTAGCAGGTGATGGCGCTGTTAATCTTCCTGAAATAGCAAAGTATTTAAATAAAACTTTTGTACCTCTTCCCACCGGACTTGTGACAAAAGCATTAGCTGTTATGAGGGGGATTGGGGTGTCTCAATATGGCCCCCAGCAAGTTAAGTTTTTGAAGTTTAGACCAGTGTTAGATAATAAAAAGCTCAAAGAAGTCTATGGCTATACTCCTAGGAAAACATCACATGAAGTTTTTGAATTCTTTTTAGAAAATGGAAAGCTTAGTTAGATATCTTTTTTAGCATAGTGCAGGCGTATTCAACGTCTGCTTCATTTAGATTTGGGAAGGTTGCTAGTCCCATATGTAATGAGAACATAACTCTTAATTCTTGATCAGACATTTCTGGAAAAAACTTCTTTCTTTTTTTGTAACCTTCATTTTCATATCTTTTGATCAACTCACCGATTTCATTTTCTTGTGTTCTGTATAAATAATAAAAAGGGACCAAGTAAGGATAGTCTTTAAAGAGTGATCTTGTTTTATTTAGGCCTATATCAATACGCCCCTCTTTCCAAGCAGTCATTCGCTCTTTACCAATGCCAGCGAGCTCTTCTCCAAATAAAAGACAAGCTTCTTTAAGAATATTGATCTTCTCTTTTCCAAAATAATAATAAATAAGAGTTCTGGAAATTCCAGATTTTTTAGCAAGTAGAGTATATGTCCACTTCAAGTGGCCAAGTTGGATATCAAGTTCAACAGCAGAGTTTAGAACTGCTTTATACACTTCTTCTTTAGAGTGTTGTTTTTTAGACATACTCTATTGTTTATTTTTTGTTTTCTTATTGTCAAAGATAATATCAGTTTGTAATTCTGAGATCTTATATTGAAGGTGACCATAGTCTGTCTTATCTTTAAGCTCTTTAGTCACAAGACGGTTTTCAAGGTTATTCATTTTATCTGTAAGGTGATTAAGTATGGTTTTTATTTCATCAAATTGAGTGCTTTGGTCAGAATTGAGTTGTCCAAAAAGCTTTTCTGTTTCTGAAACAACATCTTTGGCCAATGTTTTAGTGAATCTCTTTCTGTTGAATAAAAAATTAAGCATGCTAACTCCTCTAGAATTAGATTACCTTACAGAGAGTTTCACTTATAGAAGGCAAACTTTGTCTCTACGAGAAAACTCAAAATCATGTACAATATTATCAAGCACTTAATTAATATTGGGAGTAGTTCTTGAGAGTTTTAGTCTTTTTTGTCTTTTTATTTTCATTATCAAATTCTTACGCCATAGACTTTCAAAAGTATAAAGAAAGAATGAGATCACATATGGCCGGAATGCTAGGTGATGACACAACTAATAAGTTACTTGGGGAAGCCCCAAAAGATTTAAATAAGATTGAATTACCTGAAATTCCTAAAGTTAAGGTTGATGCAAAAGACGAGAGTTTTTATGATCAGAAAAAAACGAAGGTACATGATCAGGGACTAAAATTTGATAATATGCCACTAGAGAAGAAAAGAACTTTTAGAATTTCTTTTTTACAGCAGCTTTTTGAAGTAACAAGGAATGCAGAAGTAAAAAAAGAAGATGTCATAAAGTACTTAAATGTTTTAGAGCAGGGCGGAAGCCGAGAAGGTGTTTATCGCTCAGTAACTTTAGATCAGGTTTACTTTGCCCTTGAGCAGTATGATGAAGCTCCATCTGATAATCTTATTAATTTTGTCTTAGGCTACTCCGTTAAGTTTATGGCGATTCAATATAAACCTGAAAGTTTAAGTAAGTTTAATCTTTGGTCTTTAAAAAGAATTATCGTAGATAAAACATTAGATATTATGGATGCTTTAGCACAAAAACCAGAAGACCTATACGCTTGGTACGCAGTTTTTTCAAATGAGTTAGCTGTTAAATTTCCTGGGGTTTGGACATCCGAAGCGCGTAAAAAAGAATTTGATTTATACCATTATAAGTGGGCTCAATCAGTTCCATTTCAGCATATAAAATCTGAAGTTATTATTAAGCTTCATAAGCTTATGAACTCACTTCAAAAATAATCTTAAATAAAAAATGGATTTTTAATATCTAACAGGGAGTAGGCTAAACGTTCTACTCCTAGGGCAACTCCACTTGATTTGGGGGAGCCACTTTCAAGCGTTTGATAGAATTCTTTCGGCTCAGGTAAAGAATAGTTGTACCACTTTCTCTTTAACTCCATCTGCTCTTTGAAACGTTTCTTTTGGATTTCTAAGTCTGTAAGCTCATTAAAGCAATTGCAAAGCTCAATTCCTTTTAAATATATTTCAAATCTTTCACAAACTCTGGGGTCATTTTCTTTTAAAGTTGAAAGAGCACTTAAGTGATTTGGAAACTCATAAAGAAGTATTGAGTCATGATGAACAAGCTTAGGTTCAATCTCATTTAGAAAAAGTAGAAAATAATAATCGTCCCATTCACATCTTGTACTAGGTAACGGAACACTTTTAAAGTCCTTTTCTATCTTTTGAATTAAATCATCTGTCTCTAAGAAGTCTAAAATATTAAAGTTTAAGTGTTCTTGGAAAAGTTCTTGTATTGTAACACGCTCAAAATTTTTAAGGTTTAAGTTCTTTTTTATAGGAGCATTACTCTCTTCTAAGTAATTACTTACATATTGAATAAGACCTTCACAGTCATCCATTATCTTTTCATAACGTTCATTTTTTCGATACCACTCAAGCATAATAAACTGATTACGATGAATTTCAGAGCTGGGCTCATCTCTAAAACAGTATGAAACAGAAAAGATCTTATCTAATTCAGCATCACTAGCTAAAAGCTTTTTCATATGAAACTCAGGTGATGTGTGCAGAAACTTGTCAGTGCTTTTGTTGTCTTTTTTAGAATAAACTTCAAAGGGATGGATATGTGTTTCCATTCCTGGGTTCTCTACCATGGGTGGAGTAAGAACATCCATAAAGCCTTTTTGATTAAAAAAGTTTCTTATGGCCTGTATTGTTTGGAATTGATATTTTACTTCCTGCATGAAAACTCGTTTAAATAATTTAAATCTACCTCAAAGTCTAAAAGACTTCTCTAGTATTGATACTGGAAACATCACTGTTTCTCAATGGGCAGGAGCGGTTAATTTTCTATTTATTAGAGATCATCTATTGATCATTAAACGAAGCGAGACAATGGCCTCCCATAAAGGACAACTTGCTTTCGTTGGTGGACATAAAAAAGAGAATGAAAATGAGCCTTTAGAGACCGCTCTTCGTGAATTCAATGAAGAGACCGGTTTAAGTGAAGAACTACCAGAAATTATAGGTCTAGGGCACCCAGTGTACACAGCAAACTATAATATTATCTTCCCAGTAATTACTTACGTAGATATGGAGCTTAATAAGTTCTTAGAAAGCATTGAGTCAAATGGTGAATGGACTGAAGCACTGCTTTATCCAGTTAATGATTTAGCGGATATAGATAAGTGGGTTAGAGGCAGTGCATCTGAATATTCAATCTTCTTTCACCCAATTCTTAAGGGGATGTACCACTCAAAGTCTGGGAATACTTCCGAAAGCCATTTATTATGGGGCGCGACTGCTCAAATGATATGGAAATTCTTTAAAAACTATTCTTAAAATGCTAAATCTTATGTTCAAAATTTAATTGGAGTAATGATATGGATGAAATAGCAAAGCAGATTGCGCAGGGCCTTAACTTGGCCGAAGTTCCAAATTTACATGATTGGTTAGGGATCTCAGGTATTTTCCTTTTTGTTTTTATAACAATACTTAACTTCTTACCAAGTTCGGATAAGCCAGAGGAAAAAAAGGTTGAAGAAAAACAACCGGAAGCTGCAAAAGAAGTTGTAGCTGAAACTGTACCAGAAGAAGTTGTGGCAGAAGTTGTTGAGCCTGAAAAAGCTCCTGAAGCAGTTGTTCCTAAAGTTAGTTGGTCTCAAAGAATCTTTAAAGGGTTAGAGAGAACTAGAAATGATGTTTGGGGAAAAATTGATGGAATCTTAAAAAACTCAAATATTTCTGAAGAGCAATTCGAAGAAATTGAAGAAATTTTATACACATCTGATTTATCTCCTGCCATTGTAGCTGAGCTTCTAGACGATATGAAGACCAGAGCTAAAAAAGAGGGTGAGCACACATCTGACTTTTTATCTTTCATTAAAGAGTTTCTAAAAGAGAGAATGGTTGATATTCAGAAAAAAGAAAATAAAGATTTATACGCATTTAATGGATCTGGTAACGGTACAAAGGTTATTATGATTGTTGGTGTTAATGGTGCTGGTAAAACAAC
>CAXGOD010000081.1:0-7966 GCA_964011245.1 uncultured Bacteriovoracaceae bacterium
CTACTTGTGGTAACTAGTCCAAGACTTAACCCTTAAGAAAAGGACTCTCACCATGAAAAAAACATTAATAGCAGGTGTATTGGCACTTAGCTCAGTCACAACTTTTGCAAACTGTGTTGTAGAGATGCAATATCAGGCAATGCCATTTGGACAAAACATATTTCAAGCTAATCAGTGTAGAGACGCCATTCGTGAATGCAAAAAAACATCTAAAAAACTAGAAAGAGAAGTAATGATTGTCCGAAGAAGTTCTTCAGGGCCTTTCTTTATGGACGGCGATCTTCAATGTGTAAAAATGGGTGATGTTGTTGGTCCGGGGCCAGGACCAGGTAATGATGATGTTGTCGCGGATCCTACTCCAATCGATACTAATCCTATGAGTCGCTATGAAGCACTTACTGTCTTAGAAACAATTGAAAACGATACAAACCAAGCGAATCAAGACTTTGACCTTATAATGTCTTATGTAAATAGTGGAACTGTATTTGTTAGAGAAGGTGTCGATGTATTTGTTGCTATAATAAATAGTACTGGTAATAGCTCAACAACTGATGCTCAGAATATCTTTAGAAATGTTATAGATAAGTATATTGCAACAGGTGTAAGTCCAATGGAGCTTGCTTCAGTATTTGTTAATAGCAATAGGATTGAAGTAGATAATAACCAAGCGAATGAAAACCTAAACCTAGTTGTATCTTTAATGTCTGTTTATACTGAAACTGTTGCAGAAGCAGGAGCTGAATTCCATAGAGTTCTTAATCTTATTGGAAAAGGAAGCACAACAGATGCTCGTGATCTTTTTACAACGATCGTTGAGTCTAAAAGACAAGGAACACGCTTAAGCCGTGTTGTTGATATTGTGATTGAAATCGAAAGAATGGAAAATAATGCAACTCAAACTGGTGAAAATATAGCTCTTGTAAATCAAGCTGCAGAAATCCCTGGAGTAACTTTTTCTGAAGCTTCAGCAACTATGATATCATTACTTGAAAGACATGGTGCGAGGAGCACAACTACTATTCAGAATAAATTTAGAAGAGTATATGGAATGTAATTAAATCATACTTCTATTTTGTTTGGGCCCATGCTTTGTCATGGGCTTTTTCGCACCTTGTTAACCTAGTCTTTTTCATACTCTTAATATATAGTTTTCTACTTATTTTCTAAAATTAAAGGATATGTAATGAAGTATGATGTTTATGGTCTAGGCAACGCCTTAGTTGATATGGAGTTTAAAGTAACTGATGAGTTCTTTAAAACAAATAATGTAGAAAAAGGTCTAATGACTCTTGTTGAAGAAGAAAGACAAGGAGAGTTACTTGATGCCCTTCATAATGAAAATAAAGAAGAATTAAAACGACAATGTGGTGGTTCTGCTGCCAATACAATTATTGCTGTTTCGCAATTTGGTGGAAACTCTTATTACTCATGTAAAGTTGCTAATGATGAAACAGGAGCATTCTACTTAGGTGACCTAAAAGAAAATGGTGTTGATACTAAACTTACCACAGAAACTGCTGAAGCGGGGACTACTGGTAAGTGTATGGTCATGGTTACTCCAGATGCGGAAAGAACAATGAATACCTATCTTGGTATAACAGGAACTTTTTCTGAAGCTGAGTTAGATCTCGATGCTCTTGCAAATTCAAAATGGTTATATGTAGAAGGTTATCTAGTAGCAAGTCCAACAGGACAACAAGCTGCTGTTACTGCTGTCAAAAAAGCTCGTGAGTTAGGTGTTAAAACATCTTTTACAATGAGTGATCCAAATATGGTTAAATTCTTTAGAGAAAATATTACTGAGATTATTGGAGATGGAGTAGATCTTCTTTTCTGTAATGAAGTTGAAGCAATGGAATATGCCCAAACAAGTGATCTTTCTCATGCTAGAGAAGAACTTAAAAAAATTGCAAAAACATTTGTTATTACTTTAGGTAAAAACGGTGCGGTTATTTGGGATGGAACAATGTTTATGGACATAGAACCTCATATTGTAGATGCTGTTGATTCAAATGGTGCAGGGGATATGTATGCAGGAGCTTTTCTTTATGGAATCACTAATGGGCATACATATGCTTCAAGTGGAGCTTTAGCTTCTATGGCCTCTAGTAAAGTTGTTTCGCAGTTTGGTCCTCGCCTAGAGTGGTCTCAAGCAAAACAAGTACATTCAGAAGTTTTTGGAGAAAAATAATGGATAAATATACTATCAAAAAACTTTATAAGGATAAGCCAATTGGAAGTGAGATTAAAATTGGTGGATGGATTAAATCACTAAGAAAATCAAAGGCCTTCTCTTTTGTTGTGGTTAATGATGGATCAACTCAAAATGACGTTCAAATAATTGTTGATCAAGAGCTAGCCGGCTATGAAGACTTTATTAAATGTGGAACTGGTAGTTCAGTTATGCTTAAGGGTAAAGTTGTTGAATCTCAAGGCAAGCAAGACTTTGAAATCCAAGCACTAAACTTAGATTTTTTCCATGCTGCAGCTCAAGACTATCCTCTTCAAAAAAAAGGAGCTTCAATGGAGTTCCTAAGAGAAGTTTCTCATCTTAGACCTAGAACAAATACTTTTGGTGCTGTGTTTAGAGTTAGACATGCATTAGCTCAAGCAACTCATAAATTTTTTAGTGACCAAGGTTATTTTTATGTAAACACTCCAATAGTAACGGCCATGGATGCTGAAGGTGCTGGAGAAATGTTTAGAGTATCGACTCTTGATCCTGCGAATGCACCTAAAGATGATAAAGGAAATATTGATTGGTCAAAAGACTACTTTGGTAAAGAAGCCTATCTTTGTGTAACTGGCCAACTTGAAGGTGAAGCTTTTGCCTGTGGAATGGGAAGTATTTATACTTTTGGTCCTACATTTAGATCTGAAAATTCAAACACAGCTAGACATCTAGCAGAATTCTGGATGATTGAGCCTGAGGTTGCTTTTGCTGATCTTGATGATGTAGCAAAGCTTGGTGCTGACTATATTCAGTATATGATTAAATATGCAATGGAACATTGCGCACCTGAAATGGAATTTCTAAATAAATTTATTGAAAAAGGTCTTCTAGAGAGACTTAATCATGTTGCAGACACGGCATTTAAAAAAATTACATATACTGAGGCGGTTGAAATACTTGAAGGTTGCGGTAAGAAGTTTGAGTACAAAGTACAATGGGGAGCAGATCTTCAAACTGAACATGAAAGATTTCTTACAGACGAACATTTTAAAGGTCCAGTTATCGTAACTGATTATCCAAAAGATATTAAGGCCTTCTATATGAAGCAAAATGATGATGGTAAGACTGTTCGTGCAATGGATATTTTAGTTCCAGGTGTAGGAGAGATTATTGGTGGTTCTCAAAGAGAAGAAGATTTCGATAAGTTAACGGCCAGAATGAAAGAAATGGAAATGGAAGAAGACCTTTATAGATGGTTCTTAGATCTTCGTCGTTTTGGTACAGTTCCTCATGCAGGTTTTGGTTTAGGCTTTGAAAGAGCGGTTATGTACATTACAGGTATGACAAATATTCGTGATGTTATTCCATTCTATAGAACTCCAAATCACGTAGAATTTTAACATAAGCGGACTAATATAGTCCGTTTATCTTTTTTTAAACAAATTTTCCTTAAGTTCCGATATACTAAGTATATGAAAAAACTAATGACAACTTTAATGATCTTAATGACATTTTCCATATCAGCGGATGATGCAACTAAGTTCTACAGAATGACTACTGATGTAATGAGTTATCTTAGAGTAGATCAATGGATTGATTATGTTAAAAGAATTAAAACTGATGACGAAGTCCCAGGCTTTTATAATTATCCACCAACAACCAAAGCGATTCGCTACTATTTTAAAAGATTCGATATTATTGGATACGAAACAGGTTTGCAGCAACAATTTATAAAAAATATAACTGAGGCTGAGTTAACGGAGAGTTTTAAAGTATTAAAAAACCCATTTGTATCAAAGGTTCTTAATATTCTTTTCTTTAAAACAATGGAAGATTCAAACTTCTCTAGATTGGTCCTTCTTGCAAAAGATGAAGTTATTGAAGATGAAAGAAAACCTTTAATTAAGAGTATCTATAATCTTTTAATGTACTCATCTATGGCCGACCATATGCTCATAACAATTCACGCTAATGAACAAGAAGCACAAGAAATTAGTAAGGTTCTACAAAAAGATAACAAGTCTATTGCTACAGATGCAAGTGGAAAAGTTGTTAGAACAAAAAGAGAAAGTGTAGAAAAAGTATTTTATGTCAAAATAGATAAAGCATTAGCAAAAATATCGGTGAATGAGCTTAGACAGTTTGTGAATTTAATTAAAGGTGATAGTACTCAGAAAGTTTTGGGCTTATATAATACATATGATTATTTCTTTATGTATAAATACAATAGAATTCTTTATATGAAAGATGAGCAAGATACTAAAAGAGGCCTAAAGCCCAAAAAATGATTTTGCATTAAGTCCTAAAATCTTCTCAGCCTCTTCTTCACTAATAAGTTTTTCATCTCTAGCTTGAATAATTCTCTCTAAACAAACTGATATATTATTACCGATGATAGGCCAATCAGTTCCAAACATAATTCTATCAGCTCCAACTTCCTTAACAGTATTAGCAATGACTTCTTTAGGCTGCCAAGATGTGTCTGTATAAAGGTTTGCATGTTCTTTCATAAGTTCAATTACAGTTTGAGGGAAGTGATAGTTCATATGCGCTAGAACAAACTTAATATTCGGAAAATCTTGAAACCATACTTGGAATTTTTCAGCATGACCCATTTCAGGCTCTTTATAAACAGGCTTAATATGAATACATCCTGTATGAATAATAACTGGAAGTGAGTGTTTGTTTGCGATTTCAAGAAGTGAAAGATAATGATCACTCATTACTTCTCCACCATCACTTGCTGCATGAATCTTTAGTCCCTTCGCACCTAGATCTATATAATGCTCAAATAGTTCTGCAGCTCCAGCTTTGTTATAAGGAATATTCACAAAAGGAATAATATTTTTATGGTTATTCGCTAACTGAATGACAAAATGATTTGGGATATATGGGGGATGAGCAATAATGACAGAGTGATCAATTTTGTTTTCGTTTATATGTGAAAATAAATCATCTACATTACTATCAAAAAGAGTGTTCCCTGCACCTAGTAAACCAATTGAAGCATCAGTTAAAGGAAGGAAGTTTTCCGGAAGATTTCTGCTTTCTGTTTGAAGTCTATGTACGAGAGATAAGTACTCATTAGCATAATGACGATATTTTGGTTTTAGCTTTTGTATATTTTCTTCAATAAATGAAATAGGCCTATTGATTATATCAGCTTCTACAGGTAGAGGAAAAGACTCTAAACCTTCTTTGATAAAGTCGGACAATTTTGGGTAAACATGGCAATGAGTATCTATAATCATAAGATCATTTTATTACTAAGTGAGCATATACACAAACCTGGAACATGATACCATTACAAAATAGGAGATTTTATGAAGATTTTATTGATGCTTTTGTTTTTAGGTGGATGTGCAACAAGTAGTGTAGTCAACTTTGAGAATATTGTTAAAAAAAGAGCTTCTTACGATTTTAACTGTCCCGAGAACTATGTAACAACAATACAGATGAGCTTTACCGACTATGGAGCTTCTGGTTGTGGTCAAAAACAAGAATATTCTGTGAAATGTTCCCTAGGCCCATGTGTGGCTCAACCTAAGTAATTACGTATACTTATATGTTTCTTTTGTTTATAAAATATAAAAATTACAAGTGAGTAACGCCCTGCGTATAAATATGGTATTTTATGCCAAATTTATATGTAGAGGAACTTTATGAAACTTCAACTGATCTTGGTCCTATTGGCCATATTTTCAATTCCAACATTTGCTCAGAGCAATTCAAAGCTCTTTCAAAAAGGCCGCGTGGTCTGTCCTGAAGATAAAAATGGAGTTGATTACCAGTATTGTACTTATACTCTTGTACATCTAACGCGTGCCCAAGAGCTTATTAGAAAACTTGAACAAGTTCTCTTTAAGGGTGATCCTTTAACATCTCCCGATGGGATGATGGAGCCTTTAGGTAATAATAAAAAAGTTCTAACTTTTTGGCATGTTGATAAAGAAGTTCTAAGAAAGATGAAAGACGTTATCCCAATGTTGGATACTCGTGAAAGTTTTTATCCAAATAGTATTGTTGAATTTAAAGCAGATGTTTATGAAGTTTCAGAAACAGGCCTTAGTAACCTTGGTGCTGAAATTACAAACCTTTCTGTTGGGGCTGCCATTGGTGATCTAACTAATAGTGCTTCTGCTTCAAGTGACGGAAGTGGTTTAGGCCTTGATCTTAAGCTCGGTATTGTTCAATTAAGTGGTTTAATTTCTGCTGAAAAGCAAAAAGGTAATCTAAGAAGAAAAATGACCATTACACGTCCGGTAGCGAACTTAAGCTCAGTTGAATACGATGATACAACAAAAATTTTTACAGCTCCAGGTGCAGGAACATCAATTAAAGAGCAAAAAACAGGTATTTCTCTTGACGGTGTTGTTTCAATTAATGATGAAAATACAAGTTTAGTTACTGTTAAAAACTTTAAGTTAACATATGGAAGTCTTAATGAAGACAGTACTGTTAATATGGTTACATTACCTGTTGATGATTTAATCGTTCAGGAAGGAATCGCCTTTCCTCTAGTAAGTTCTAAAACTGTAGGGACATTCAAAAAGACCAAAGTTGGATTGTTCGGTGTTTCACGAAGTGTAACTAAAGAAGATGCAAAATTACTTATCTACGTTTCAGTAAAAGTTAAAACTTGGAATGAATATATTGGATCAATTCAAAATCTTTTAACAATAGGCAAACAAAAATTTGATAAAGACGAGCTACAGAGCCTATCTACGAAATGCATTTCAAATATGAGCTTATTAAATGATCTGGTTCCTATCGCTTCGAGAGATCATCAAGGTGACCCCGTATTAAGTATCAAACTTAATAAAGCTAATGCATGCGTAAAAAATATAAAGAAAAGAATTAAGATATCAATAACGGGAACAGGCGTTCCAGCTCAACTCAATAAAAAGAACGTAACAGTTGAGTCGCTTATGCATATTCCTGTAAAAGTAAACGGATTAAGCTTAAGCAAGACTCGTGAAAAAAGTGAACTAAAGATCAAAATTAAATTAGAAATGAAAGATGGAGGTACTAAAACAAAAGTTGTACGTAAGCTTAAGTATGCACCATCAGATTATGATATCGAGGATAACTTTTGGTTAGAATAAGTTTCATCTTTTTCTTTTCAACAATGATAGCAAGTGGCGCACATGCCTCTTTTGCTATTCCTGACCATATGCTTGGTATTAGAAAAATAACGATAGACTTTCGCAAACCTATTATAGATAAACTTTTACAAATGAGACAAAATTTCATTGAAAGAAACTATAAAAATGGAACAAGGTTTGTTTCAAATGAAAAAGTTATATGTCCATTTGGGGTTACTGTTCAACCATTGAATAATCTCGCAACTTATACATACTCAACGAAAATCGAAACTGATGACAAAACAGGTAAAGTAACATCATATGAAAATCGATTTCTAAGAGGATGTGCAAGTAAAGATACGATAACAGAAAAGATAAAAATAATTGGTAATAAATCATTTATTAATGACCATCAGACTATAATGCAGGGAAACCTTCGTCTTCAGATGAATAAAGGTGAAAAGGAAGTCATCGACTATAGAATGATTGACTCTGCTGGTGTCCAAATAATGAGAATATTTTCAAAAGTTACTGGCAATGACAGAATAACAAATTTCTACCTAGGTGATCAGAAATATATTCAAATTTTCTATAAACGAATGGGCGAGAAGTTGGATGTTCGTTATAAGTTTTATTCAGTAGATTTTATTTTAAATAGAAATGGTTATGCAAATTAATTTAAAGTATTTTGCCTCTTTAAAAGATGAAT
>CAXGOD010000082.1:0-7945 GCA_964011245.1 uncultured Bacteriovoracaceae bacterium
CATACCTCTCTACTTCCAAAATATAGAGGTGCTGCACCTATTCAATATGCCATTCTAAACGGGGATACTTCTACCGGTGTTTCAATTCAGAAGATGGTTAAGAAAATGGATGCTGGAGATTTAGTTTGGTCTCACTCTGTTGCAGTTAATAATGAGGAGACTGGTGGACAACTTTATACAAAATTAAAGTTTCAAGCGGCTTTATCATTAAATGACTTTATAATAGAACTTGAAAAGAAAAATATATCATTTGAACCACAAAAAGAAGAAAATGTTTCATTTGCTCCAACTCTAAAAAGAGAGGATGGACTTTTAGATTTCAAAAGCTCTACCTTTTCAGAAGTTCACAATCGCATTAGAGCATTATTTCCATGGCCTGGTACCTTTTGTTACCTAGATAATAGAAGGTTAAAAGTTTTTAGAATTGAAAAGTCTGATGTTAAGTTATCTGCAGGTGATTCAAAAGTTTTAAAAAATCAACTCCACATAGGATGCCTTGATGCTTCCTTAAGAATAATAGAATTACAACTTGAAGGTAAAAAGAGATGTAGCGACATTGATCTCTTTAACGGATATAAAGGTGACTCTATAATAACTGAACAAGGAAAATAATATGACAATTATCTCTCCGAGTATTCTTTCTGCCGACTTTTTAAATTTTCAAATTGAAATAGAAAAGTTTAATTCATGCAAGGATCTTTGGTTTCACTTGGATGTTATGGATGGACACTTTGTACCAAATCTAACCTTTGGTAAAACAGTGCTTCAAAATCTTCATAAAATTACAAATCATAAACTAGATGCTCACTTCATGGTTTCAAATCCAGAGTTTTTTGTAGAAGATTTTAAAGATATTGGCATACACAACTTCACTTTTCACTGGGAAGCTACCAACCACCCTGACAGGTTAGTACAATACGCAAAAGAGTACTATAAAAGTGTTGGCATTTCACTAAACCCAGGTACTCCGCACACAGTAATACCAGAGTATTTATTAAAAAAGATTGATTTAATTCTTATTATGTCAGTTAACCCGGGCTTTGGAGGACAATCGTTTATCCATGGTGTTTTAGAGAAAATAGAATATTTTAAGCAGATTAAAGAGAGTATAAATCCTAATTTAGTAATTCAAGTTGATGGTGGTGTTAAAGATTCAAATGCTAAAGAGCTAATCGAAGCCGGTGCAAACAATTTAGTTGCCGGTTCATACATTTTTAACGAGCCCAACAATGAATATAATACAAGAGTTGAATCATTAAGGTAGAATATGAAAGTTAATTTTAACAATGCCAAAGACTATTTCTTAGATGGTAAGAGTTTAACCATTGAGCAAATTTACGAAATTGCTAATGCGAAGATTGGAGAGGTTTTTGTTCAACTTTCTGATGATGCCTTAAAACTAATGCATAAATCCAGAGACTATGTTGACCAAATTGTGGATAAGGGTGACCCCGTATATGGAATTAATACTGGTTTCGGTGCACTTTCAAGCAAGCACATACCTAAAGAAGACTTATCAACATTACAGTATAATTTAATTCGTTCACACTGCACCGGTGTTGGGGAACCTTTTCCAAAACTTACTACACGAGCAATAATGATTTTACGTGCAAATTGCTTAGCGTCGGGTTTTTCAGGTGTGAGTATTGAATGTGTTCAGCTCTTATTGGACTTTATCAATCATGGAGTTACTCCCGTGGTTCCAGAGAAAGGTTCTGTTGGTGCCTCAGGTGATCTAGCTCCATTATCTCATATTGCTCTTGCTCTTATTGGTGAAGGTGATGTTGAGTTCCAAGGTAAAATTATAAAATCAGACTTTGCTATAGACTATATTCAAAAAGAACCTGCTAAATTAAAGGCTAAAGACGGACTTGCATTGATTAATGGGACAGCAGTAATGGCAGCTCTCGGTTCTCTGGCCCTTTATGAGTCTAAAAGAATTGTTAAAATATCTGATATTGCTACCGCACTTACTCTTGAAGCAGTACGAGGAACAAAACGGGCATATGACCCAGATATTTCAAGTCTAAAACCTCAACCTGGTCAATTACTAGTTTCAGACAATCTAACTTTACTACTTAAAGAAGTTTCAGAAATCGCACATTCTCACGAAGATTGCGGTAAGGTTCAAGATCCTTACTCTTTAAGATGTGTTCCGCAAGTTCATGGAGCAGTAAGACAAACGCTTAATCATGCTGAAGAAGTTTTAAATGTTGAAATTAACTCTGTAACAGATAATCCTTTAATTTTTGTGGATAAAAAGAAAGTTGTCTCTGGCGGAAATTTTCATGGAGAGGCGTTAGCTCTTTGCATGGATTACTTAGCAATGGGTATAAGTGAAATTGCAAATATTTCAGAAAGAAGAGTTGAGAAAATGATGAATCCAACTTTCTCAGATCTTCCACCATTTTTAATAAAAGAATCAGGCCTAAACTCAGGACTTATGATTGCGCATGTTACTATGGCGGCGTTAGCTTCTGAAAATAAATATCTTTGCCATCCAGCAAGTGTTGATTCAATCCCAACATCTACTGATAAAGAAGATCATGTCTCTATGGGTGTAACAAGTGGTAGAAAACTACATGAAGTAATTCGAAATGTTAAAGTTTGTTTAGCGATAGAGTTTTTATGTAACACTCAAGGTGTTGACTTACTTCGCCCATTAAAAACGACAACTACACTTGAAAAGGTTTATGAATTGGTAAGAAAGCACGTTCCACCAATTGAAAAAGACAGAACATTTTATAAAGACATAGATAGTATTACTAACCTTATTAGTAACTTTGAAATTCTTGACGTTGTTGAGTCCTCTCTTGGAGAACTAAAGTAGCTTATTCACAAACTTTCATTGTTTGTGAAAAACTCTGAGTTTCATAGTCGTAATCAGTTATAAAAGTAATGTCGATGACAATCTTACTTTTAGTAAGAGTTTTAGCATTAATTCCAACCACTGAGACATGCCCACCTTGAGAGTAATAAGTGTTGGTATTGCCAGCAAGTGCTTCTATGATTTCTAATACTTCCTTTGCTTCTCCTCGAAAACATGCTCTGTCTAAATTCATATCCATCAAAGATGACTCTGTATTAAGTTGCATGGAAGAGTAGCCGTCAATATCTTGAAATTCATAGAAACCATATTCGCTACCATCTAGATCTATGCATGCTTCTTGTGAACATTTTGGAAACTCTTCTTCAAACACACCATAGTCTGCACCGGTCCAAGTAATATCTTGAGCGAAACTCGAAAAAGAAAATAATAAAACTAAAAGGCTTAAAAGCTTCATAAATACCCCATATTTAATTGTCTTAAATTAAGTAACACGGCGGGCTAAAACATACCAACCTCTTGTAACTATTACAATTACATCTAATATTGCCTATAGATTAATTTATAATTTCTATTAGAATATAAGTATGCGTAATTACGATAAAATCAAAGAGCTATTAAGTATAGATTTAGATAACACCAAACACATTCAAGGAGTTCCTTGGGCCTACTCAAACTCTGATGAAAAATTTCTTGAGTGGTGTGGAAAAACATCAAGTTATTTCAAGTTTGAAGAAAACTCTCTTAATCACCAACAAAACTTACTAAACCAAAACCAAGTAGCTTCAGCGAGCAAACCTAGGATACAGCAGTTTGTAAAAGATAAACATTCACATCTAAAACAAATGAAGAAATTACTTACTGATTTTTTAGATGATTCAAATACTTCTGCTCTTGTCGATAATCAAAACATTTTATCTTATCAAAATAATATTTTTAGAGACTGGTGCTGGGGTATTGGTGAAAACAAAACCTATGCTGATTATATTTTAAATCAAATTACAGATGAAACTAAAAATGTTTTAGTTCTTGGGGCCGGTTCATGTGGGCTAAGCTATGAGCTTGCCAAGAAGACTAAAGCAAATATTATATCCATTGATATTAATCCTTATCTTTTACTAGTAGCTAACAAAATTTTTAATAAAAAATATGTGAAGCTATTTGAATTTATAGATTACCCCAAGGACATTAATAATATTTCAATAAAAAGAGAAATCAAACCAATACAAGAAGACCTTTCAAATCACTTTATTCTTTTTTCTAACTTTGAAGATTTACCTTTTAAAGAAAGTAGCTTTGATTTAGTAGTTGGCTGTTGGTTTTATGATATTATTCCTCAAAATTTAGAGAAATCCTTGCTACATACTAATAGTTTCTTAAACCCCGATGGCAGAAGTATTTTTATTGGTCCAAGTAACTTTCACAAAAAAGCTATAGACCAGAGACTTACGCCAAATGAAATTGTTTCCACGTTTAAAGAGTTATATCAGGATGTTTCACATAGTACTGAACAAGTTTCTTACCTAGATAATCCTGAAAATTCTTATAAGAGACTAGAAGATATTTTATTCTTAACAGGATCTACACCAAATAAAAGTAATAAAATTCAACTTGAGATGCACAAAGAGGACTTCATTCATCCAACAGCAGAGTTACTTGGATACAAACAAAAAATAGAAGTTTTTAATAGGATTCTCAAGTATATTGATAAGCCTATAACATACTCGGCATTATCAAAGAATTTAGAAAAAGAATTTGGCTTCTCACAAGAAGAAGCCATTTATTATACAGAAAGTGTCATTAAAAAATTAAATCTAGAAGTTAATTAGAAATTTGTAATACACCAAATTTAAATGAAATCTTATCGATCGCCTCACCTTGGTCTTTTAAGGCTAATAAAGCATGAGATGCTAAGCTTCCGTTTCCAGGAGTTACTGTACTATTTACGATAGTATAAGCTGAATGTTGAGGGTTATAATATCCATTTATAAGTAATTGAATATTTTGTACCTGTACATTAGATGATGCTGTAATAATCTCTGGATCCCAAAACTTATAACTATAGTCATCATAGATCATTACTTTGATTTGAAATGTAATTTGTTCATTAACATTTAACATACCTGATAAATCATAAGTTAAAAGAGCTTCTCCTGGGCTTAATCCAGATTCATTTGTTGTTAAAGGATCAGTATTTGTATTACCACCTGTATTATTGGCTGCTGCCATTATATCTTTCCAAGTTTGAATTGCAGCAGCCATTTCAACTGCGTTTGCAGCACAATTACCGTTCCAACATTGATGTGCATCTACACTTAATCTTTGAACTAATCTTGAAGCATTAATATTGTTAAAGTTTACAAGTCCATTATCAACAACTGCATTATGAGCTTGAACAACGTCATTATGAGCATGTCTTGGAGATAAATTGTTGTGACAACCTACACATCTTTGACGTGTAATTGGATAAACCGTTTCTTCGAAGACATCAACACTTTCTACTTCTTCCATATATCCAGTTCCACCGGTATTACCAGTTGTTCCACCATTATTGCCATTATCACCGGTTGTATTTCCATTGTTATTATTGTTATTTTCTTCTTCAACTTCAGCAACTTTATCTGCCCAATATTGAACGGCATCTTCCATTTCTTGTGAATCGGCTACACAATCTCCAGACCAACAACCATGATTTTCATCTCTGATTTTTGCAACTAATCTTGAACTTGGTATATTTGCAAAGTTAACTTTAAATTGATCAACAACATCATCATGTGCAATTTGAGAATCTGCATGTGCATGAGTTGGATTTTGGGTTGTATGACAAGTAGCACATCTTGCTGTTGTAACTTGATAAACAGAATCTTCAAATGCTTGTAAGGAACCTTCTGTTTCAAAAGAGCTTGAACTTACACTATTATCTGTAAACTGCAGCTCGGTTGGCTGACTTTGATACGGATTACCACACTGATTATATAAAAACAGTGTCATTACAGCTAAGATAACTAGTTTTATTTGAATTATTCTTTTATTCATAAGTTCACACTAAAAAATTAAGTAATCGTTTAAATTGTTCCCAAATGGATTATCACCTAGTATTTCTTCAATCCTGTTTTCTTCATTATGAAGTGCTAGATAGTTGGCCACAATTGTTTTGGCCAAGTTTGTTACGTTATTACTCATAACATTTGCTGATTTCTCTACAGCAGTATTTGATTTAAAATGTCCTACTTGTCTTTTGTATTGATTAAAGCCACCGGTCGTATGTCTTAGAGCGGTTCGTCCGTTATGCTTATATGAAAGCATAAAAGTTGAAGCTCTTTGTCCATCATCATTAGAAAATCTAAACTTACCATTTGCATTTGGGTCAACATCTTGCATATTGCTTGAAATTCCACCATCAGTGAATATATAAATTGCCACGTCAGTTTGCTTTGCAGCTGCTAGTGCTAAAATTCTTCCAATTGCTTGTCCAGCTTGGATATCCTTATTATCTTGAGCAACCCTATTATCTGCCCCATGATAGTCATACCCACCAATCTCAATCGTTCCTGTCCCAAGGTAACCATCTAAAACTAACTTAGCTATTGATGCCTCCCTTCTTTGCTGACCACTATTTAAGTTATCCCAAATACCTGTTACATCTGTATCTAGTCTTGGATCAACAGAGCTTGCTAAAAATCTTTGATCTGTATTATGAACTCTTTGATCAATTTTACTTTTGGCAAACCCACAAGCTACGACTTCTCTAACTTGTTCAGGTAAACTCTTTTGAGAGAAACTATTTAACTTAGATTCACTCATATTTTCTATTGTTTGAAGAATTCTCTTTGCTTGAGCATCATTAAATTGATCACTAACTCGACCTAGTGAAATTAACTCAACACAGTCTTCCGGTCGTTGAATAGGAACCGGTGCAATTGTAGGATCGTAACTTAAAGAAGGAATGTTTGATCTACCACCTGATCGATTTCCACTTGTTCCTGCAGTTTGAACTAAATCACCAATAGAGCCTGCTTTATTTAACCAATAGACAGGGTTGTGCGGATTATTTCTTGTATCATCACTTGAAACAGCACAAAAAACTGCGCCTTCGACTTTTTGTCTCATTGCCGCAGTAGTCTCTTGCTGAATACCAGCAAGCATACCAGAGTTGCTATGGAATTTTAATCCCATTTCTGTATTTACATTTCCATTACTTGGATGAAGGCTATCAGGAATACCTAACCTTCCATATGTTGTAAGGTAACTATGCTGACCTGCTTGATCCCCAACAATAACGTTAGAGCCAGGAATACTACCTCCACCTGCTAGGTCAATCATTATAATAGGTGTCTTTCTTTGTGACATATCTATTTCTTGAAAACAGTTTTCAGCAGCAAAGGCTTGATTCATATTCAACATACTTAACAAGCTAGGGGCCATTGCATATCCCATCCCAGACACTAAACCATGAGATAGAAAATCGCGCCTTGTAACAAGCTTATGATCCTTAGGAATTTGTTTAATTAAATCTTCTTTCTTTTTCATAAAGCCACCACTAAAACATTGTTACAGGTGCACTTGCTAACATTGCAGTACATACACCTTTTGCTACCTTTCTTGTTGTTGTTGAACTATTCATATTTTCGCCAATTAAAAGATCATCAATTAGTATGGCCATTTCATTTCTTGCATTTATTTCAACCGACTCAGGTTGAACATTGAACCCCCAAAATCTAGAAATAAACTCATTTGTTAAAGCCAACTTTCCATTTGCATTAAGTCCCTGAGAAGGTGTTTGTCCAATATTAAAACCTTCAAAGAAATTATTGTAATAAGTTCCATTACTAAACACACGATGACAAAACTCACCAGAGAGTTTAATAATGGCAATTTGCTGAGAAGTCATAAAATTTTTAACAGAGTTATCTGTTGGTAATTGAGTATTTAAAGTATTAAACAAGTTTCGGATTGATGATTCATCACCAACATCAATGCCAGTTAGAACAGACATGGACATATAAATTTCTTCAAAGTCTTTAAGGCCTACATCTACAGTTAACCTTGCAACTTCCGTAGCTCCAGTTTCTTCAAACTCACCACTTCCACCACTTGGTGGTGTCCCACTATTCATTA
>CAXGOD010000083.1:0-7859 GCA_964011245.1 uncultured Bacteriovoracaceae bacterium
GAGTCCGACTGGGATATAATTAAGTCTATTCCTAAAGATGCTTGGGCCCTAGTAAAAGCTCCTGCCGGGTGGTCTAAAAAAGAATGGTTTATTGCTTCAGGTGTAGTTACCATGTCTACCTTGCTAATGGTTGGGGATGATAAAGTTCGCGATTTCTTCCAAGATAATAAAACCGAATTTACTGAAAATATAGCTTTCTTTGCAGAAAAAGGCGGAAGTCAATTACAAGTAGGATTAGCTGCAACATATTTAGTCGGAACTATCCTTAAGAATAACAAGTTAAAAAAGGCCAGTGTACTAGCGTTCTCTTCACTACTCATAAGCGGGGTTCTTGTTCAAGGTTTAAAACAAGTCTTTGGAAGGGTGAGACCATATGCAGCCGTAGATCAATGGGAGTTCCATGGCCCGGGCGTTAGATCATCAACTTATAATTCCTTCCCATCAGGACATACAACTGCCGCTTTTGCTGCCGCGGCCAGTATTAGTACAGTGTATGATTCACCTTTAGTTAAAGTATTGGCCTATAGTGCTGCCACGTTAACAGGACTTTCAAGAATTCATGACAATAAACATTGGATGAGTGATGTCTTTATGGGAGCAATACTTGGAACTGTAACTGGAATCTTTATTACAAAAAGACATATGCACAATAAATCATCAAGTCGAGTTAAGGTTAGCCCTGCTGTACTTTATGTAAACAACCAAACGGCTTATGGAGTTACCTTAACCATAGACCTTGGCAAGAGAAAGAAAAAGAAGCCAACAAAGCTAAATTAGTTTAATTTCTCTGCTAGATATTCATCATAAGAAATATCTTTGTCTTCAATAACTTTTCCATCTATTTCTATAATTCGATTAGCAACAGTTTGAATAAACTCATGGTCATGTGAAGTGAAAATTATATTACCTTTAAAACTTGTTAAACCATCATTTACAGCAGTGATACTTTCTAAATCAAGGTGATCTGTTGGTCCATCAATTAATAATACGTTGGCTCCCGACAACATCATCTTTGAAAACATGCATCTAACTTTCTCACCACCAGACAGTACGTTTGTTTTCTTAAGAGCTTCTTCTCCTGAAAATAGCATTTTACCTAGGAAACCTCTAATAAAGGTTTCATCTTTATCTTCAGAATATTGTCTTAACCAATCTACAAGATTGTATTTGCCATCCATAAAGTATGATGAATTATCCTTAGGGAAGTATGACTTAGTAATTGTCACTCCCCACTCAAATGTTCCTGAGTCTGGTTCCATTTCGCCCATTAAAATTTTAAAAAGTATCGACTTCGCAACATCGTTGTCACCCAGAAGAACAATTTTGTCCTCTTTATTTATTGAAAAGGAAACATTATCTAAAATCTTTTTCCCATCCATTGTCTTTGTTAAACCTTCAACTCTTAAAAGTTCTTTACCTGGATCTCTTTTAGGTGAAAAGGCAACAAATGGATATTTTCTAGTTGTAACTGGTAGGTCATTTAACTCTAACTTTTCAAGTTGTTTTTGTCTCGATGTTGCTTGAGAAGACTTAGAAGCATTGGCACTAAATCGTTGGATAAAGGCCTTAAGCTCTTTTGCTTTGTCTTCTGCTTTTTTGTTTTGATCATTTCTTAAACGTTGAGCAAGTTCTGAAGATTTTCTCCAAAAGTCATAATTACCTGCAAAGACTGTAATCTTTCTAAAATCGATATCAGCAATATGGGTACAAACCTTATTAAGAAAGTGTCTATCATGAGATACAACAATAACTGTTCTATCAAAATTTAATAAAAAGTTTTCTAGCCATTGAATCGCCTTGATATCTAAATTGTTGGTAGGCTCATCTAGCAGAAGATTATCAGGTTTACCAATTAAGGCTTGAGCAAGAAGAACTTTTACTTTTTCTGGCCCTGTAAGTTCAGTCATTTGCTTTTCATAATAAGTAGCAGGGATACCAAGACCTGCTAATAAAATACCAGCTTCAGATTCAGCTTCCCAGCCATTCATATCAGCAAATTCAGCCTCAAGTTCAGCAGCTTTTACACCATCTTCATCTGAAAAGTCTTCTTTCATATAAATAGCGTCTTTCTCAATCATTATGTTATAGAGCTTTTCATTACCCATCATTACAGTTTGAAGGACTTTGTACTCATCATAAGCAAAGTGATCCTGCTTTAGAATCGACATTCTTTCACCTGGATTCATATGAACTTCACCAGTTTGCGCCTCTTGTTCACCTGAAAGAATTTTTATAAATGTGGATTTTCCGGCACCATTTGCACCTATTAACCCGTAGCAATTTCCCGGTGTAAATTTGATATTTACTTCGTCAAATAGTTTTCTACCACCAAAGGCCAAGCTTACATTAGATGTACTGATCATATTTATCCCCAAAATGTTTGAATTTGAGCGTTAAGATAGGATATTTTATATAAATTGGCCATTAACAATTGGAAAATATTCTAATAATAATGGCTATTTAACGCTATAAAAAGCTATAATACATAGTATGAATAAAAATGATGATCTTATTATTGAACGTGCAGTTAGCCTTTCTCTAATTGAACTAGCTCTTGGGACAGTACTTCACTCTTTTCGAGTTCCATTTACAGGACAATTTCTGTCTTTGAATCAGGGTTTTTTTCTTACTCGAACGACAGCATTAATTGAAAATCGATTTAAAGCGGCTAAGGTAGCACTTGAAATTTCAGTTGTAGTTTCTATAATGAAGTCCTTATCGCCAGCCGGCAAAAAACTAGGACCTATGATTAGTATAAGTATGCAGGGTTTCCTTTATATGATGGGGATTCTTATCTTTGGTAGTAACTTAATTGGTCAAAGTATAGGACTTGTGCTCTTGGCCTTATGGGCATTTGTTCAACCTTTTGTAACTTATTTTCTTATCTATGGTCCAGACCTCGTTTTGGCACTAAATTATTTTATTAAAAAATTAAATAAACATACTAGTGTTACAGAAACAACACTAGTTCAAGTCGTGACTGTTGTTATAGTTACTAAGTTGATTCTTGCTTTATTGATTCCTATTCTATTTAGATATGCACCAAAAAGCTTATTAGAAAAATATGATCAAATAATAACTTTAAAGAATGTAAAAATTAAAAGAGTAAAGACAGCCTCAACACTAAAGGGCGTCATTCAAGACTTAACAAGACCATTTTTTCTCATCTCTATGTTTATCATGTTTCTATTCTTTTATTTAACAGGAGACGATGCAGCGATTATATTTTGGAAAGTTCTTAGAACAATAGCAATAGCTTTTATTATCTTCTTTTTGAGCCGGTCTAAAACAGTCCTGAACTTCTTTATGAAATGGTCTGAGTCTAATAAAGTAGTGGCACGTTTATTTGAGTTAAGTCAAAAGGCCTACTTAAAAATAGTAGAAAGCTAGCCTCTAATCTGTAGTAGTTGAGCAATTATACTTATGGCTATTTCAAAAGGATCATTGCTCCCTATAGGTAAACCAATGGGGACAATAAGCCTATCTAGAAAACTTTGGGAAACACCTAGCTCTTTTAATTCTTGTTTAATTCTGGTGCCCTTGATTTTACTCCCAATAACTCCTATATAAGGAGAGTCCGGAAAGTTATCGGCAATAGCTTTTAAAGCGGGAACATCTGTAGCATGGCCTTTGGTCATGCTTATAAAATAACAATCAGAAGTAAAATCTTTAATAATGCTTTTAGGGTCATCTGATTGAATTATATTTACTTTAGGAGTTAATTTCTCAAGCCAATCCTTGCGAGAGTCAATACATGTTACCTGGCAAGGCAGATGACTTAATAGAGTTGTTAGAGCTTGAGATACGTGACCTGCTCCAAAGATAACAATAGGCCAATTATTTGCCTGAAAGTATTCAAATAAAAATGTGACTTCTCCGCCACAAGTCATTCCAATATCTGTTTGGAGATTCCAGGTATGCGTTTGGGGAGTGTTTGTCTTAAGTTTAAGTTGATTTATCGCATTATTTATAGCGTGAGCTTCAATTTTTCCGCCACCAACTGTTCCAGCTTCTAATCCTTTAGAGGTTACAATGCATTTTGCACCTAGATCTTGAGGAGCAGACCCTCTGACACCAATCATGGTAATCATGGCAAATGATACGCCTTCAGCATTTAATTCCTGCGCTTTATTAAAAATCATTATGCATCCCACTTCTTAAACTGATTAGGATACATCGCTCTAAGAACAACTTCACTTGTGGCAGGGATTTTTATTTGCGGGTATTCATCTTTGTAGTTATCAAGATAAGTTAACGCATTATTAATTCCACTCCAAACACTAAGTGCTAAGAGTAATGGTGGTTCTCCAACAGCCTTTGTACCTCTAACATTCGCATAGTTCTCTTCATTTTGAAGAAGGTTTATATTAAAGACCCTAGGAGTATCGTGAATACTTGGGATTTTATATGTACTAGGGGCATGAGATAAAAGTAACCCTTGGTCATTGTATACCAAATGCTCCGTTGTAACCCAGCCCATTCCTTGAATAAAAGCCCCACAGACTTGTCCAACATCAAGGTCATGATTAATTGGGCGACCAAGATCCATTAGGATATCTGTTCTATCAATTTTTACTTCACCTGTATCTTTGTTTAGAGTTACTTCAGAACAAGCGATTCCTTGAGAGAAATATAAAAAGGCATCACCTTCACCGGTAAGTTTATTAAACTCAATTCCTGGAATTCTATAGTGAGAGTAATCACTAAGTGAAATTCTATTTAGGTAAGCTTCAACAACAAGATCATTAAAACTTACTTTGTTTGTTGGATCATCTTTGTGAAATACGAATCCATCTACAAATTCAATATCAAAATAAGTTGCGATTCCTGTATCCCAAACTGAGCCTTCATTCGGATTATTTGAGTCTAAGTTAGAATGCTTCAAGATTATTTCAGGTTCTGTACCAAGCCCAGCAGTTTTACTGGCCCATCTGTCCTTTGGTGTTTTAAGTAAAATAGAAGCGAATTCACTTAAGCGATATTTAATTTTTCTCGTGGCCAATAAAGCAGCGCCACCGTTTAGATCTGTTCCTGAACTTGCGGCAGTAGGAGAGGTATTAGCATTTCGATCTGTTCTTGTGGGCATGACCCTAGCTTGTGATCTCGGTAGACCTAGCTCACTAGTGACAATGGTTGAGATTCTAGAGTTTACACCTTGTCCCATCTCCGTTGCACCTGTAGCAATTTGTAAACTACCATCAGTATGAACAATAACAAGAGCATTTGCTTGATTTAAAAACCTTGTTGTAAACGAAATTCCAAACTTTACACTTGTAACTCCAAGTCCTTTAACAAACTGATCATTGCGTTTATTAAACTTCTCAATTTCTTTACGTCTTTTATTATAATCCGATTTTTTTTCAAGATCGTTATGCAGTCTCTCAAGACAGTTGTTTTCAAATTTTTGTTGATAATGAGTAATATTTCTATTGTCTTTATCAGAGTAAAGATTTCTTTTTCTCACTGCAAGAGGATCTAGAGAAAGCTTATGAGCAATCTGATCCATTATGCGTTCAATAGTTGCAACACCTTTTGGTCCACCAAATCCACGGTAGGCGGTATGTGGGTGGTGATTTGTTTTACAGACTTGGCCTACAATATTAATGTTTTCAATATAGTAAGAGTTATCACTATGAAGCATAGCTCTTTCCATAATAGAAGTTGATAGATCTGCATAGGCCCCTGAATCACTAAAAAGGAATGACTCTAAAGCGGTAATGACACCGTCATTAGTAAAACCAACTTTATATTCATTTTCAAAAGGATTTCTTTTTCCTGTCATTATCATATCGTCATCTTTAGTAAGTACGATACGAACAGGTCTCTTTAGTTTGTAAGCTGCAAGTGCTGCCATAGCTGCAAAAGGAGCGGATTGAGATTCTTTTCCGCCAAAGCCTCCACCAAGCCTTTTAACCTGACATATAACATCTTTTGCTGGAAGGCCTAGAGCATGAGCAACAACATGTTGAGTCTCAGTTGAATGTTGACTTGAAGAGTGAACTTCAAGTTGTCCATCTTCTAATGGATAAACAACAGTTGCTTGAGATTCAAGATAGAAATGATCATGGCCTTGAATTTTTATTTTATCTTCAATTATATGTTCAGCTTTTTCAAAACCAGCTTTAAGGTCTCCACGTCGAATAAATTTACTATCAGCAATAAAAGATTTTTGTTTTTTTGCCTCATCAATACTCATGACTGCTGGAAGATCTTCGTATTCAATTTCAACTCTTTGTTTAGCATATTGAGCAGCTTCAATGTTCGTCGCAACTATTAGTGCAATTGGCTCTCCTGCAAATTGAACTCTATCTGTGGCCACAAGTGGTTGATCTTGAAATATAGTTCCCCATAAATTATGTGGAATATCGTGACCTGTGTAGACAGCAATAATATCTGTGTCTTCTAATACTTTATCGAAATTAAGTGATTTGATTTTTGCGTGTGCTCGACTTGAGTAGAAGACATCCATGAAGAGTTCATTTTTATGTATCGTTCTATCATCAATAAATTCGCTCTCTCCAGTAACATGGGTATGAGCATTTTCATGGGGGAGAGTGGATTTCATATTACCCATTATCTTCCCTCCATAAATTGACTGATACAACGTTTGAAGTAGTTCTCTATCAGCATATGTCTATAAGCACTTGAAGCTCTTACATCACTTAAGGGGCTAAACTCTGAGTGTAGGATATCTATAGCTTGATGAACAGTCTTAGAGTTCAAATCATTCTTTTGAAGAAATTCCTCAGTTTTTTTAAGCCTAAGTGGAATTGCAGCAATACCACCAGCAGCTATTCGATATGTCTTTTCGTCTTTTGAAATAAACATACATAAGTTAACAGTACTGATGTCTAAGTCTTTACGGTTACTATTTTTAAACGACTTAAAAAAGTCTTTACCTGGAAGGTTGAAACTAACGGCTGTGATAATTTCTTCAGGATGAAGAGCCGTTTTTTTATAATCAATAAAATAATCTTCAAGAGCAATTGATCTTTCACCATCTTTAGAAATCATGTGAATAGTTGCATTTAAGGCCAATAGAGCAGGGGTCGTATCTCCAATAGGAGAAGCATTTGCAATATTACCAATAACTGTCGCAATATTTTTTATTTGAGGAGAGGCAAAGATGTCCAAATACTCAGCAAGATCAGGAAGTCTCTTTTTTAGAAAGTGTCTAAACTCAGAAATTGAAACTCTTGCTCCTAAAGTAACAATATTATTTTCTTCATTAACTTCATAAAGGTCTTCTATAAGGTGCAAGCTTAAAAGGTGATTTAGTTTTGTTCTTCTTTTATTTCTTACAACTCCAAGGTCAGTAGATGAAGCAATGATTGTTGTATTAGGATGCTTTGTTAGACACTCAAGGGCTGTGTGTAATGAAGTTGGAGCAGAGAAGGTGTAGTGGTCTGATTCTATAAATACAGGAGTACTAGAAATATTTAATAAATCATGTTCTTGATCTTCATTGTAGTATCTCGCTTTTATTGACTCACATTTTGTAAGATCGATATTTTTAGCAGAGTCGATGATTGCATCATATCCAGTGCAACGACAAAGGTTTCCTGTCATGGCATTTTTGGCCTCTTGTTCAGAAATTCTCTTTTCATTCTTACAAAGCTTCTTTTCAACAAGTCCAGTTAATGACATCACAAAACCAGGTGTACAAAAGCCACATTGACTACCGTGAGATTCAACCATAGCTCTTTGAGTTTCATGTAAATTCTCTTCTGTTTTTAAAGCTTCGACTGTAATTAAACTTGACCCATCAAGAGTTGCAACTGGAGATATACATGCGTTTATTGGGTAGAAAACTTCACCCTCAACACTATCTTTATTTGCTGGAAAAAATCGAAGAACAC